>JBHYGP010000551.1:0-1639 GCA_051858935.1 Sphingomonas sp. | reverse complement strand
CGTCGTCTCCGGCGACTACAAGCGCCGCCCCGATCCGACCTGCGAACCCTTTCGCCCGGTCAAATGCGACGTGTTCGTAACCGAAGCGACCTTCGGCCTCCCCGTCTTCCGCCATCCCGAAACGACCGACGAGATCGACAAGCTTCTGTCCGCCCTCCGCGCCGAACCCGAACGCTGCGTGCTGGTCGGCGCTTATGCGCTGGGCAAGGCGCAGCGGGTGATCGCCGAACTGCGCGGCATGGGCTTTGACGACCCGATCTACATTCATGGCGCACTGCAACGCCTGTGCGACCTCTATATCGGCCATGGCGTCGCACTCGGCGAACTGCGCCCCGCCACCGGCGTCGCAAAGAAGGAGCTGCAGGGCCGCATCATCCTCGCTCCGCCCGGCGCGCTCAACGACCGCTGGTCGCGCCGCCTGCCCGACCCCGTGACCGCGATGGCGAGCGGCTGGATGACCGTCCGCCAGCGCGCGCGCCAGCGCAACGTCGAACTCCCGCTGATCCTCTCCGACCATGCCGACTGGGACGAACTGACCACGACGCTGCGCGAGATCGCGCCGAAGGAAGTGTGGGTGACGCATGGTCGCGAGGACGCGCTGGTCCACTGGTGCCGCCAGCACCAGATCAAGGCCCGCGCGCTGGAGCTGGCCGGGTATGAGGACGAGGATGACTAATCCCACCCTTCTTGTCCCCCTCCCGCTCGCGGGAGGGGCTAGGGGAGGGCCTGTCCACACCGGCCTAAACGCCCGTTTGCCCTGAGCTTGTCGAAGGGCCGAAGTGCAACAGGTGTTTGGAACCGCCCTTCGACAAGCTCAGGGCAAACGGATGTTGGACGCCCCCCGCCCCTCCCGCAAGCGGGAGGGGGGTGATAGGCTCACCCCATGACCCACCCCCGCAACATCGTCATCCTCACCGGCGCAGGCATCTCCGCCGAATCCGGCGTCGCCACCTTTCGCGGCCCCGGCGGGCTGTGGGAGGGGCATCGCGTCGAGGATGTCTGCACCCCGCAAGCGCTCGCGCACGACCCCGAACTGGTCCACCGCTTCTACGACGAACGCCGCGCGAACCTCGCCAAGGTCGAGCCCAATGCCGCGCACCACGCGCTCGCCCGGCTCGACGCGGAGTGGCCCGGCGAGCTGCTGCTGGTCACCCAGAATGTCGACGATCTGCACGAACGCGCCGGATCGAAGCGCATGCTGCACATGCATGGCGAGCTGAAGTCCGCCCTTTGCGCGCTGTGCGGCGTGCAGAGCGAATGGCCCGACCCGCTCCCGCCCGGCGCATCCTGCCCGTCGTGCGACGCGCCCGCATTGCGCCCCGACATCGTGTTCTTCGGGGAGATGCCCTATCACATGGAGGCGATCGACGCCGCAATCGCCCGCGCCGACCTGTTCGTCTCGATCGGCACCTCGGGCGCGGTCTACCCCGCCGCCGGCTTCGTCCGCACCGCAAAGTACCACGGCGCCGACACGCTCGAACTCAACCTTGATCGCTCGGAAGGCAGCGCCTGGTTCGCGGAAACCCGCCTTGGTCCGGCAGGAACGCTGGTGCCCGAATGGGTGGAGTCGCTTCTCGGCTGACCAGAACAATCCTCCCCCGCCAGGGGGAGGTGTCAGCGCAGCTGACGGAGGGGGAGG
>JBHYGP010000550.1:0-1643 GCA_051858935.1 Sphingomonas sp. | reverse complement strand
CCTTTGCCGCCGCTTCGCAATCCTTTTTGGCCTTGGCCAGCATCGCCGCGACCTTGATTTCCAGATCGGCGACTTTGGTCTCGCCACCCCAACGCCATTCCACGCCGCCCATCGCGCCCAACCGCTTAAAGGCTTGGGTCTGGGTCAGGTCGGCGAACGCCGCGGTCGTGCCGCCCGTCTTGTCCACCGGAATCAGCGCCCCCAGCCGAAACTGCCAACGCGAGAAGCTGTAGGACTCCGGCCCGGTACCCCATGGCCTGCGCCGGTTGAGCGAATAGCTGCCGATGACTTCGGCAACATCGTTCGCCGAGCCGATCGACAATGTCGTATTCAGGCCCGCAGCCGAATAGTTATTGGAAGCCGTCTTCGCATAGTCGCTGATCCGGTTGAGGCCCAAGCAGTTATGGGCATAATCGTTCGGCTTCCGCACGATCGCCGCCGCGCTAAGTTTCGCCGAATCGCAGCCCCCCTGCGCACCGGCTCCCGACCCACCGTCGGTTCCCGCCATTTGGGCCGGGGTGCCGGCATCGACCGCAGTGCCCGTGGCGGGCGCGGTGACGCGATCCGGGGCGCGATCGGTTGACGGGCGCTCGCCCGCCCCTTCCCGCGCCGCGCTCGGCAGAGCGTCCCCCCGCGCCAGCGCAAGCGCCTTTCTGCGCTCCGCCTCCGCGACCGCGACGGCTATCTCATATTTGCGTTGGGCTTCGGCATTGGCGACCGCGATCTCGTAATTGCGTTGCGCCTCGACCTCCGCCTCGGTCACCGGCTTTGGCGCAGCGGTCTGGGCCTGCGCCGTCCCGGCGACCGCCGACAAGCTAAGAGCGATACAAGTAAGCGACGCTCCGAAAGCATGTGATTGCAGCATGATTTGCCCCCCGCCAAATCTTTACATGCCGAGCATCTCACACATCAGAAATTTGTCGAGCTATTTTATTTGCCCGCACAAGTCGGTCAAAGTGTAAGATCGACTTGTACATTGGCTAATCAGCCTGGCTTCTAGGCACAACCGGCGCGGGGCCGATCTGACATCAATCCACCAACACTACCCCAACCGCCCGAGCGCAGCCCCCAACCGCGCCGCTTCGGCCGATTTCTCGGCATGGTCCGCCCGCGCCTTCTCCACCGCCTCGGGCTTGGCCTTCTCGGCAAAGGCGGGGTTGGACAGGCGCGCGTTCAGGCTATCCCGCTCCTTCTCCGCCGCCGCGATCGCCTTGGTCAGGCGCGCGCGTTCGGCGTCGAGGTCGATCACGCCTTCGAGCGGAAGGACATAGGTCGCCTCATCCACCACGATCTGCAACGCGCCACCCGCAGGAGCGTCGCCCTCGGCGCGGTCGACGCGGGCGAGACGGCTCAGCGCCGCGTTCTGCCGCGTCAGCCGCTCCAGCGTATCGGCATGCGCATCGCGGACATGCAGCGCCAGCCGCGCGCCCGGCGGCACGTTCAGTTCGGTCCGCGCCGCACGCAGTTCGCTCACCAGTCGGATTAGCCAGTCGATCTCCTGCGCCGCCTCGGGATCGAGCGCGCGCGCATCCGCCATCGGCCATTTCGCGGTGATGATCGGATAGTCCGGCCGGTCGCCCATCTTCGACCACAGCTCTTCGGTGATGAAGGGCATGAAGGGGTGGAGCATGACGAGGATCTGG
>JBHYGP010000549.1:0-1653 GCA_051858935.1 Sphingomonas sp. | reverse complement strand
CAGCTCCAGGATCCGCTTGGCGATGATGTTCAGCTGAACCTCGCTGGTCCCGCCCTCGATCGAATTCGCCTTGGTCCGCAGCCACGCGCGCGGCTTGGCGCCGCCGTTGGAGCGTTCGCTTTCCCATTCCAGCGTGTCCGACCCGCCGCTCGCCATCACCAGTTCGTGGCGGTCCTTGTTCAGCTCGGTCCCGTAATATTTCATCATCGACGGCTGGGCGGGGTGGGTGCGTCCGGCCTTGAGCTCGTCGAGGAAGCGTTCGGACATCGCCGAGAACGCCTTGCTGCGCACCTCAAACAGCGCGAGTTGCGCGCGCAGGATCGGGTCTGCCAGTCGCCCCTGTGCATCCAAGCCGACCGTCGCGATGGCTCCTTCGATCAGCGGGTTTCCGCCCGGTCCGGCGAGTCCCATGCCGCTGATCATCTCACGCTCATGGCCGAGCAGATATTTGGCGACGTCCCAGCCCTTGTTCTCCTCATGCACGCGGTTCTTCTTGGGCACGCGGACATTGTCGAAAAAGGTTTCGCAGAAGGGCGAGTAACCGCTGATCAGCAGAATCGGCTTGGTCGACACCCCGGGCGAGTCCATGTCGAACAGCAGGAAGCTGATGCCGCCCTGCTTGCTCTCCTTGCTGGTGCGGACGAGGCAGAAGATCCAGTCGGCCTTGTCGGCATAGCTGGTCCACACCTTTTGCCCGTTGACGATGTAATCGTCGCCATCGGGGATCGCGCTGGTGGCGAGGCCGGCGAGGTCGCTGCCCGCATTCGGCTCCGAATAGCCTTGGCACCAGCGGATTTCGCCGCGCGCAATCTTGGGCAGATGCTCCAGCTTCTGTTCCTCGGTCCCGTATTTGAGCAAAGCCGGGCCGAGCATCGAGATGCCGAAGCTGTTCAATGGATTGCGGCATTTGAGCGCGGCCATCTCCTCGCGCAGGATCTTGGCTTCAGCCGCCGACAGCCCGCCGCCGCCATATTCCTTGGGCCAATCGGGCACCGTCCAGCCGCGCGCGGCCATGCGGTCCATATAGAGTTTCTGGTCGGGGTTCTTGCTGTAATCGGCCTTGCGCCCGCCCCAATTGGCGTCGCCCTCGCCGCGCATCGGCTCGCGCATCGATGCCGGGACATTGGCCTCCAGCCAGGCGCGGGTTTCGGCGCGGAATGTGTCGAGATCGGTCATGGCTTTTCCTCGTCCAGCAAAGCGGCGATGCGGCGCGCGGTCGCAATCGCGAGATGGTCGTGATGCAGGTCGGTCAGCACCTGAACCCCGGTCGGCAGGCCGTTTGCGAAGCCCACCGGAAGGGTGGTCGCGGGCAGGCCCGGATAGGTGGCGAGCCCCGCCCAGGCGAGGTGCGCGTCATAGCCGTGCTCCACCCCGTCGATGTCGAGTGTGCGCTGCGCTTGCGGGCGCGGGTCGTGCGGGAAGGCCTGGGTCGCGGCGGGCGGCGCGATCACTGCGTCGATATCGGCAAATAGCGCCGCCCATGCCCGCGTGTTGCGCGCCTGTGCATCGAGCATCGCGAGGTACGGGAGCAGGCCTGGCAGCGTGTCATGCAGCGTTGGATCGTACCGCGCGAACACCGTGCCGAGCAGCGCGGTATAGCCGTCATGCTGCGCCGACAGATCGGGCAGGGCGGGGTGAGTGCGGAGTACTTCG
>JBHYGP010000548.1:0-1668 GCA_051858935.1 Sphingomonas sp. | reverse complement strand
CCAGCACCTCGGCCAGTTCCACCGCACACGGGATGCGGTCGAGGCTCATGCACGCATAATCGGGATTGTCCGCCATCCGCGCCCGGATCGCGGCCTCCTGCGCGCGCAGATCGTCAGGCGGTTGCACGGCGGCAATGGCCAGCAGGAGCGACAGCCCAAATCCCATCCTGCCATCGTCCCCGCACCCGCCGCGCCGGTCAACCGTCGAAACCGGTCGCGCCCGCCGCAATCGCCGTTTAGGGTTGCCCGGTGACCTGCGATCTTCTGATCATCGGCGGCGGCATCAATGGCTGCGCGATCGCGCGTGAGGCGGCGCTGTTGGGGTTGAACGTGCTGCTGGTCGAGCGCGACACGCTTGCCGCGCACACCTCATCCGCGTCGAGCAAGCTGATCCATGGCGGGCTGCGCTATCTCGAAACCTATGAATTCCGCCTGGTGCGTGAGGCGCTGGTCGAGCGCGAGCGGGTGCTGGCGGCCGCGCCGCATCTGATCCGCCCGATGGCGTTCGTGTTACCCCATGCCCATGCCGTCCGCCCGCGCTGGATAGTCCGCGCGGGGCTGTATCTCTACGACGCGCTCGGGATCGGGTCGTCGCTCCCCCGGTCGCGCGCATTACGGCGCGACGACCCGTATCTCGCTCCGCTCACCCCCGACAGCACTGGCTTTCTCTATTGGGACGCGCAGGTCGATGACGCGGCGCTGGTGCGCGCCAACGCGCAGGATGCGGCGGCGAACGGGGCGCAGATCGTCACCGGGGTCGCGGTGTCGGGGGCGCAGCGGGACGCGGAGCGCTGGTCGGTAACGCTGTCCGACGGGCGCACGATCGACGCCCGCGCAATCGTCAACGCCGCCGGGCCGTGGGTCCGCGACCTACTCGACACGCTCGGCGTCGCGACCGACAGCGGCTTGCGGCTGATCAAGGGCAGCCACATCACCGTCCCTCCGCTGTGGGAGGGCGACCACGCCTATATCCTGCAGCAACCCGACCGCCGCGTCGTCTTCGCCGCGCCGTGGCGGGGGCAGACGATGATCGGCACCACCGATGTGCCCGTCGACCACCCCGGCGACGCGGGCATCGACGCGGACGAGATCGCCTATCTCTGCGCCGCCGCCAACCGCTATTTCCGCCGCCAGATCAGCCCCGCCGACGTCACCGGCACTTGGTCCGGCATCCGCGCGCTATACGACGACGGCGCGGACGAATCGCGCACCGTGACCCGCGACTATCATCTCGACCTCGACACGCGCGGCGCGCCGGTCCTGTCGGTGTTCGGCGGCAAGATCACCACCGCCCGCGCGCTCGCCGAACATGCGCTGGCAAAGCTCGCCCCCGAACTCGGCTTTGCCGCCCGCCCGGTGACTCGCGATCGCAAGTTACCGTGAACATGGACCTTTTTGCTCGCTCACGCGCTTGATGCCCACACCCAAGCAATCAGGAGAGCGACAATGAGCGTCGAAGGAAAGCTGAAGGAAGCCGCCGGTTACGTGAAGGAAGAGCTCAACGAGCATCGCGACTCGCCCGAGGGCAAGCGCGAGGCTCAGGAGGGCCGCGACCTGCGCAACGAAGGGCGGATCGAGGACGGCAAGCCGCCCAAGACGACCGAACCCGGCACCGGCGCCGAATAAGCTTCACCTGTCCCCGCTCCGGCGGGGGCAGTCATTTGAACG
>JBHYGP010000547.1:0-1670 GCA_051858935.1 Sphingomonas sp. | reverse complement strand
CAGGAAGCCGGCGCGGGGGGTGAGATCCAGCTGACCGACGCGATGGCGCGGATGATCGGCGACCAGCCCTTCCACGGCGTGACGTTCCAGGGGACGCGCTACGATTGCGGCGACAAGGCGGGCTATGCCCAGGCCAATCTTGCGCTGGCGCTGGCGCGCGAGGATATTGGCCCCGCGGTGCTGGAATTTGCGCGCGGACTGATCCGCTAGAGGCGTTACCGAGCCGAGCGCGGCCGGGACACTCCCGAAACTGACGAAGTTTCGGGCGGAGGTCGCGACCCTGTCAGCGCTATGCGCGCAAGAGATGCGGCAGATGATCCGCGTGCGGACCGGTGGCGCGCATTCTCGGCGCGCTTTGGCGTTGGGGGCAGTCGCTGGTGCATCGACCAGTCTATGCGCTCAGACGCAGCTTGTAGGAAAGCCAAGCCGGGCGGCGGATTGACGCGGTGTGATTCGTCTTCGACAAAGCCCGCATCACACGCAAAAAAATGGCGGCCCGAAAGCCGCCATTTTAAAATCTCGTCTTGCAGACCAGCTTACGGGCTGGTCGGCTCATCGTCCGAGCTGGTCGCGGCATAGATGCCGAGGCCAACTGCAATGACCACGAACACGATCAGGAAGGGGAAACCACCCGCCTGCTGGTTCGACTCACCCGCCGGGGTCGCAACGCGTGCTGCCTCAGCCTTCGAAACCGACGCCTGGGGCGCGGCCAGCGCCGGGGTCGTTGCAAGCGAACAGGCCGCAACGGCCATCATCAACTTTGCCAACCGCATAAATTGCTCCCTCTTCTTATTCTCACGCAGTGTTGTAGCGCGTGCCCTATGCCACAGCCGTCAGATTACCTCAACAGGCAAAGCGCCTAATTCAAGCTTTCTGCGGTCGAAGCCAGAACGCCATAGTTGTCGATCGGTTCCAACCTGATGAGCGACGCTGCGCCCGCGAAGTTCAGAACAAATCTCCAGCCAAGACGGCCTTTGCACTGGAAGAGTTAAATTTTTGTGGCAGCTGCGTCAACACGTTCCATCGTCTTTGCGGTGGATTTGGGCGCGATTGTGGCGACGCTGCAACGCTTTCTGCCGCAGCGCGGCAATACCGAATCGGGACACTGCGCGTTCGGGGCGTTCGCCGGTGGCGCGAACCGCCGTGCTTTTGCCTGCGACCCCGATCGGGCATAAGCCGCGCCATGCGTTGCGTATTTCGCCTGTGTCGCTTGTTGATGGTCGTGCTGATCGGGGTGCTGGCACCCGCGTCATGGGCACAGGGCGATACCGACGCGGCGCTGTTCGAGGGGTTTCGCGCCGCCGACATGCGGCTCGCGACCGCCGGATATCGGCTGAGCACGGCCAATGCCGCGCTGTGCGACCGGCAGGAACCGGGGCATGGCATCCAGATTCACACGCTCGACCAATATGCCCCCCGCCTGCGCCCGGCGGTGGCGGCGCATTTCCGCTTTGCCGGGGCGGTTGCGGTCGCGGGGGTGGTTGCGGGAAGCCCGGCGGAGCGCGCGGGGGTGCGCCCCGATGACACGATCCTGACGTTCGGCGGCATCGCTGTCGCCCCCCAGGGCGATGGAGCGGCCTCGACCGACCGACTCGTCGCCTTCTGGCGCGCGATTGCGGCGCTACCACCCGCCGCGCCGATTCGGGTCGATGTGCTGCGCGCGGGTGCAC
>JBHYGP010000546.1:0-1682 GCA_051858935.1 Sphingomonas sp. | reverse complement strand
CAAGTCGCTCCACAAGGTCGTGCGCTCGGCGGGCATCATCGCGCTCGCAATCGCCTTGCTGCGCGCGGGCGGCGCATCCAGCTCGGTCGCGACGCGCCAGCTCTCGAACTCGCCGCGCTGTACCCCCATCCGGTCGATCAACAGCTTCAGATGGAATTGCGGATGCGTCTCCAGGTTGCGTTTGCGCCGCCCGCTCACCGGGTCGGCCGGAAACGGCCCCAGCATCGCCCATTCCTCGTCCGGCATCGTCAGATCGACGCCGGGAAGCACCACCTGCCCCTGCGGCAATCCCGCGACGACACGCAGCAGCCGGGCGATCGCGGGCGCGCTCGTCGTGATCCCCGCGGCGCAGACAAAGCGCTCGGGCGGCTCCGCCCGCCACCGCGCCGCAACCCGGTCGAGCAACCGGTTGCGCCGCTCGGCCAGATCAATCCGCCCCAGTCTCTCAAGCGCTTGCGGCCATTTCTCCAATATGATCTCGAACAAATCGAGCGCACGCTGCCAATGCACGGTCAAATGATCGAGCAGCACCACGTCGCGGAGCGCACTCGGCGCAATCTCCTCGACCAGCATCTGGTCGAGCGTCCGCCCCAGATCCCCCGCCAGCCGCACCGCCTCCGCCGCATCGACGCTGCGGTCATGCGCCGCGATCAGCCGCGCCAGGATCATCCGCCGCTGCAACGGATCGACCGCGGGCGGGATCGGCGCGTCATCGTCGGCCGGATCGAGAAACGGCCCCGCCGCCTCGTCCAGCTCGGGGTCGCCGATCGCCACCATCCGCGGCAACAGCAACCCGCCCCCGCTCGCCCGCACGAACGCATCGGTGATCGTCCGCTTCGCGCGATTGGTCGGCACCAGCACCACGCCGCGCGCCAGCCGCAACGGATCGCCCCCATGCCGCCGGATCAACCCCTGCGCCAGCGCATCGGCAAAGGCGCGATGCGGCGGGATGGTGAAGAGATTGAGGCGCGTGGTCATGGGCGCACCGACCGTAGCGCGCGACGAAAGAGAGGCAAGCGAGGACAGGTAGGTGCGCCGCTTCTTCTTAGCCCTCTCCCGCCTGCGGGAGAGGGTTGGGTGAGGGTCTTCTTGTTCTGGTCAACTTCGATTCCCCGAAGCCGCCCGAGAGGACATGCTCGCCTTTTGCCTCACAGACCGACACCACCACTTTGGCACCAATGGCGCGTTCATCCGCGACATGTTCGCATCGCCCCATGCGACCGCCCCGCCCCATCGCGCCGGATCACGCCGCCTTCGGACTCTCACGACCGTGAAAAACTGCCGGAAAACTGCGCCTTTCAGCGTCCAGCTTTCCTACAAGAACCTATTTGGTTATATTCTGCAGATCGCCAGCCACCCGGAATCCCGAATGTCCACACTCACCCGTCCGCCAACACCGCCTCAGTCGCCGCAATCGCCGGCGGGCTCCCCACATCGAACCACAGCCCCTGATGCACCACGCCGAACGCCCGCCCCGCCTCCATCGCGCGCTGCCAGAACAGGTTCGTTGAGAACGCCCCCTCCGGCCAGTCGCGGATCACCCGCGGCGACAGGATTTGCACCCCGGTATAAACGAACGGCGCCAGCCGACCCGGCTTGCGCCGCCCGACGATCTTGCCGAACGGGTCGAGGTGAAAGTCCCCCTGCCCGCCATGGCAATGCGCGCGGGCGAGCGGGACGAG
>JBHYGP010000545.1:0-9691 GCA_051858935.1 Sphingomonas sp. | reverse complement strand
ATGTTGATCAGCGTCGTCTTGCCCGCGCCGTTCGGGCCGAGCAGCGCGAAAATCTCGCCCTTGTTGATATCGAGATCGACCGCGCCAAGCGCCTGATGCCCCGAAGCATAGGTCTTGCTGACGCCACGGACGGATAAAATCGGCTGCATGCTTGGCCCCCGCATGTGGAGCGCGGCATCTAGGAACGGGACAAAGCCCGAACAAGGCCGAGCGGATTATTTCCCCCGGCGGCGAGCGGTTTGCACCGCCTGTTTCAGAACTTCGTATGGCACCATGCCGGAAATCACCTGATCGCCGACCACCCAGCTGGGGGTGCCGGTTACGCCGAGCTTGCCGGCGGTGTCGAGATTGCGCGCAACCTCCGCCTCAACCCGGTCGCTGCCGATCGACTGCTGCGCCCGCGCGACGTCCAGCCCAGCCGTAGCCGCAGCAGCGTCGATCGACGCCTGGCTCAGCTGCCCGCCCGCATAAAGTGCGGTGTGGAACGGCTTGAACTTGCCCTGTTCGGCGGCCGCGAGGCCCCAATAAGCGGCGACGCGGCTGCCCTCGCTCAGCACCGGAAGCTCGCGATAGACGACGCGCAGCTTCGGGTCCTCCGCCACCAGCCGCGCAATGATCGGCAGGCTGGCACGGCAATAGCCGCAGGCATAGTCCATCCACACCGACAGCGTGACATCGCCCGACGGATTGCCCTCCCACGCGCCCGAATAGGCGTCGAAGATCGCGGCGCGGTTGGCGGTAACCGCCTTGGCGCTCTCGCGCTCCTGCAGGCGCTTCATCGCCTCGGGAAGGATTTGCGGATTTTCCAGCACATAGTCGTGAACGATCTTGCCGATCGCATTGTCGTCGCGCGCGGCCTGATCGGGGGTCAGCGCCTGCACGCCGACCACCACCAGCCCGCCGATCACGCCGGACAGCACCAGGGTGCCGGCCAGCGCCAGCGGGCTCTTCGCCAGTTTTTCGATCACTTGCGCTTCCTGTCCTGCATCATCGCCTGGCCCGCCATGACGATATCCTGCGCGCGAATCCAGTCGGGCGTGCCCTGTGGCAATCCGGCCATCGCCGCCTGCGCGCTGGGGATGGCGCGCCCGATGTCGCCGATCATACTGGCGCGTTCGGCGGTGGCGAGCGCGGCGCGCGCGCTGTCGCCCTTGCGCTCATAGAGCATACCGAGTTGGTACCAGGCCCAGGGGTTTTCGGAGTCGCGGACCACCGACTGGCGCAGTACCTTTTCCGCCTCGGCGAGATGCGCCGGATCCTCGGTCGCGAGCAGCGCATGGCCAAAGGTCGTGGCGATCAGCGGCTGGAAATTGGTCTTTGCCGTCGCCGCCCGCAGCGGGGCGAGCGCATCGCGCGGCTTCCCGGATTCGAGCAGGATCTGCCCCTCAAGCTCAAGGAAATAGGGATTTTCCGGTTCCGCCCGCACCAGTGCCGCGGCCTCGCCCGCCGCTTCCTTGGGATAGCCGCCGAGATGATAGGCATAGGCGCGGGCATAGCGTGCCGGGACGCTGGTGTCGGTCGCGGGATAGCGGCGCAGCGTATCCTTCGGCTCGGTGACATATCCGCGCAGCTTGGCCTGAACGCGCTTGAACCGCGCCTCGATCTGCGGGTCGCTGGGCTTGCTCCACGCCGGATCGGACTGGAGATCGGCGGTCAGCGTGGCGATGCGGTCGCCCGACATCGGGTGGCTCAATACATAGCTGGTGTCGCTGCCGCGCTTGAGGCCCCAGCGATATTCCTGCTGCTGCAGCTTCTTGAAGAAGTCGAGCATGCCGCGGCCGCTGACACCCGCGCCCGACAGGAACTTCACCCCGGCGGCATCGGTCGTCGCCTCCTGCGCGCGGCTGAAGGCGAGGTAGTTGCCCATCGCGGCGCGCTGGCCGAGTTGCATCAGGCCCATGCCAGCATCGGCCGAACCCGCCGCCATCGCCGCCGCGCCGAGCAGAAGGCTGAGGATCGTGATGCCCGTCGCGCCCTTGCCCATGCGGTCGCCCAGCGGGACATGGCCGCCGGTGATATGGCCCAGTTCATGCGCGATCACGCCCTGAACTTCATTGGCGCTGGTCGCGGCGTCGATCAGGCCGGAGTGGAGATAAACGGTCTGCCCGCCCGCGACGAAGGCGTTGATCGACTGATCGTTGATCAGGACGATGCGGACATTGGCCGGCGACAGGTTCGCCGCCTTGATGATGTCGCGCGACATATCGGTGAGCAGCGCCTCGCTCTCCGCATCGCGCAGGATCGATTGGGCATGGGCCGGGCTGGTGACGCACACCAGCAACAGCAGCGCGAAAAGGGATACAAAGCGCTTCATGCCCATCATCATGGCGGTTTTTCCCCCGCGATCAACAGTCGGCATGACCGGACGCATGGTCGATGCGGTGGCCCGGACGCCCTGAACCGGTGATGAAAAAAGGGGCGGGAGCTTTGGCCCCCGCCCCTGTTCTTCGCGATCAGGCCCCGAAGGTGCGCTGCCACCAGCCGCCGCGCCGTGGCGCGCCGCTTTCCGCATTGGCTTCGTCGGTGTCGCCATCGGTCACTTCAGCTTCAGCTTCGGCAGCTACTGGCGCAGCCGGCGCTTCCGAAGGCGCCGCCTCCTGAGCGGGTTCGGCGACGACTGCCGTGTCGACCTTCTTGCGACGGGTACGCTTCGGTTTGGCCGGGGTTTCCTCTGCGGCCGGAGCCTCGACCGGCTCGGCCACCACCGGCGCTTCGACCGGAGCGGTTTCGGCGGCAGGCGCGTCCTCACCCTTTTTGCGGCGGGTGCGCTTCGGCTTGACGGGTGCCTCCTCCACGACCGGCGCTTCGGCGGGCGCAGCGTCGGCCACCGGCTCGGCTGCGTCCGCTACCGGCTCGGCATCGGCCTTTTTGCGGCGGCTGCGCTTGGGCTTGGCCGGAGCTTCTTCGGCAACCGGCTCTGGCTGCGGCGCGGGCGCATCGGCCTCGACCGAAGCGTCTTCGCCGGCCTCGACAGCGCCATCTTCAACCGCACCGTCCTCGCCGACGCCATTGCCGCGACGACCGCCACGACGACCGCGGCGACGGCGCTTGCGGCCCTCGCCCGAATCGTCGGCGACCGGGGCGTCGCTGGCTGCTTCAACAGTGTCGCCGCTTTCAGCATCCTCGTCCGAACCCTCGGCGTCCGCCTCCTGCTCACCCTCGGCACCCGGCGCGCCTTCGCCATCCTCGCGACGGCCGCGACGACCACGGCGGCGGCGGCGGCGCTTGCGGCCCTCACCATCGGTCTCGGCGCGCTCGCCCCGGTCGCGGCGCTCGCGCGGAGCGCGGGCCTCGACCTCTTCTTCCTCTTCGTCTTCCTCTTCGTCGATCTCGTCGACGATATCCTCCTCGATCTCCTGGATCGCGGCGGCGAACTTCGGCGCGTGCGCGGGCGGCGGGCCGCTCGCCTCGACCGACATCCGCGCGCCTTCCAGCTCGCCGTCCGACAGGATTTCGACGCGGACGCCGTAGCGATCCTCGATCTCGGCGATGTCGGCGCGCTTGTTGTTGAGGACGTAGAAGGCCGCTTCCTGGCTGCAGCGCAGCGTGATGTGCGAGCCGCGACCGCGTGCGGCCTCGTCCTCGATCAGGCGCAGCGCAGACAGGCCTGCCGACGATGCGGTGCGGACGAGCCCGGTGCCTTCGCAATGCGGGCACTGGCGGGTCGATGCTTCGAGCACGCCGGTGCGCAGCCGCTGGCGGCTCATTTCCATCAGGCCGAAGGCCGAGATGCGACCGACCTGGATGCGGGCGCGATCGTTCTTCAGCGCCTCCTTCATCGCCTTCTCGACCTTACGGACGTTGGACGAATGGTCCATGTCGATAAAGTCGATGACGACAAGGCCGGCCATGTCGCGGAGCCGCAGCTGGCGCGCGATTTCCTGCGCGGCTTCGAGGTTGGTGGCGGTCGCGGTCTGCTCGATCGAATGCTCGCGCGTCGAGCGGCCCGAGTTGATGTCGATCGACACCAAGGCTTCGGTCGGGTTGATGACGAGATAGCCGCCGGATTTCAGCTGCACCACCGGGTGGTACATGGCCGACAATTGCTCCTCGACCCCGGCGCGCTGGAACAGCGGCACGGCGTCGCTGTAATGCTTCACCTTCTTGGCGTGGCTCGGCATCAGGAGCTTCATGAAGTCCTTGGCCTGGCGATAGCCTTCGTCGCCCTCGACGATCACCTCGTCGATATCCTTGTTATAGATATCGCGGATCGCGCGCTTCATCAGGTCGCTGTCGCCATAGACCAAGGCGGGCGCGGACGATTCCAGCGTCTTTTCGCGGATCTCGTCCCACAGGCGCGCGAGATAGTCGAAGTCGCGCTTGATCTCGGTCTTGGTCCGCTGAAGCCCCGCGGTACGGACGATGCAGCCCATCGACGCCGGCAGCTTGAGGTCCGACATGATCGTCTTGAGGCGCTTGCGGTCGGCGGCCGAGCTGATCTTGCGGCTGATCCCGCCGCCATGCGCGGTGTTGGGCATCAGCACGCAATAGCGGCCGGCGAGCGACAGATAGGTGGTCAGCGCCGCACCCTTGTTGCCGCGCTCTTCCTTGACGACCTGAACCAGCAGCACCTGACGGCGGCGGATCACGTCTTGGATCTTGTAGCGGCGGCGCAGGCTCATGCGGCGCTGGCGCAGCGCCTCGACCTGATCGTCATTGCCCTTGCGGCCGCGGCGGCGACGGCCCTTGCCGTTTTCGCCTTCGCTCTCGCCATCGCCCTCGCCGGTTTCGCTGCCGTCGTCATCCTCGTCGGCAGGACGCTCGACCACCTCGACGTCGCCATCCTCGTCGTCATGGTCGTGATCGTGGTCGTTGTCGTCGCTGTCGTCCGCCTCGCGCAGCGCGGCTTCCTCGGCGGCGTGCTCGGCCTCTTCGCGAAGCAATGCTTCGCGGTCTTCCTTGGGGATCTGATAGTAATCGGGGTGGATTTCGCTGAACGCCAAGAAGCCGTGGCGATTGCCGCCATATTCGACGAACGCCGCCTGAAGCGACGGTTCGACGCGGGTCACCTTGGCAAGATAGATATCCCTTTGAGCTGCTTGCGCTCGGCACTCTCGAAATCAAACTCCTCGATTCGATTTCCTTTGACGACGGCCACGCGGGTCTCTTCCCGGTGGCGTGCGTCGATCAGCATACGCATGGTCATTATTTGGTCTCCGGGCGCGCCAGGCGGGTGTCAGCCGCGGCGCGCGAACAAGATTGCGCCCCGTCAAAATGGGGGCGCAGGGGTTTGGTGATGCCTCTGCTGCATTGGCACGGCAGGACCCGTGGGTGCCCGCCTCCGCCGCCTCGCGCGCGACCGCCTGAGCGGTGCGATGCGGGATGGACGGAAATTGCCTCATTGCAGCGTCAACCTGAAGTTACCGGGCCAAATGGGGCCGGCGATGGATACCGAACGACCCAGATTGGGGTTCGGTCGGCAGGATGCCTAGCATCGGCGGACCCGCGCGGCAACATTTCGCGTGCGATACCCAAATGCGCCGCAAATCGCTGCCGCTTGCCGGCAAAATAATGCCGAATCGGAAATTAACCGCGCCGCTTCACCCTGCCGGAAGGTGCCGGTGGCTATCCCGGTCGGGTCAGGGAGAATATTTTTTGTGAGTATGAGTGCATGCTTTTGGGCTGGACCCCCCCCAGCCCGGCGCGGCATATCGCCCGGGTGTCTTTATTCCTTGCCCTCCTCGCCGGCTTCTTAAACGGCGCGCCGAGTTGGGCCGGGACCATACGTGCCATCGACGTGCAGTCGAACCGGATCGTGATCCGTTTCGACGAACGGGTCGCCGGTGCCAGTAGCTTCGTCCTTGCCGGTCCGAACCGGATCGCGCTCGACCTGATGGGTGCGCGCCCCGGCGCGGCTCCGGGGGAGACGCGTGGTCCCGTCGCCGCGGTGCGTCAGGCGGTGCAGGGCGATGGCGCGCGCGTCGTGTTCGACCTAGCCCGACCGGCAATCGTGACCGAGGGCAAGTTCGGCGCCGACGGATCGACGCTGACGCTGGAACTGCGCACCGTCGACGAGGCGCGCTTTGCGCGTGCCGCGGCCGAGGGCCGACTGAGCTTCCTCCCTCCGTTCAGCTTCGCGCGCGCGTCGTCGCGGCACAGCTATAGCGTGTCGGTGCCGGTACCGCCCAAGCCGATGCCGTTCGCGATGCCGCGAATCTATGGCACCGACGACGACCGCCCGCTGGTGGTGATCGACCCCGGCCATGGCGGCCATGATCCGGGCGCGATTTCCGCCGACGGGACGCAGGAGAAGGAACTGGCGCTCAAGATCGCCAAGGCGATCCGTGACCAGCTGGTGGATTCGGGCCGGGTGCGCGTCGCGCTGACCCGCGAGGACGACCGCTACCTGCTCCACCGCGACCGGTTCGAGATTGCGCGGACGCTGGGTGCCGCGCTGTTCATCTCGGTCCATTGCGACGCAGCGCTGCATCCGGGCGCGAGCGGGGCGACGGTCTATACCCTGTCCGAAGTGGCATCCGACAAGGAAGCGGCACGGCTGGCGGCGCGCGAGAACAAGTCCGATATCCTCGCCGGAATCGATCTGGCGGGCACCAATCGCGACGTGTCGTCGATCCTGATCGACCTGACCCAGCGCGAGACGATGAACGCGTCGGCCAAGTTCGCCCGCCTGCTGGGCCGCGAAGCGCAGGGGCTGATCCCGGTCAAGGACAACCCGCACCGCATGGCGTCGCTGCTGGTGCTCAAGGCGCCCGATCTGCCCTCGATCCTGTTCGAGGCGGGCTATATCTCCAACGCCAACGACGTTGCGCTGCTCAAGACGGCGGACGGCCGCAAACGCGTGGCGCAGAGCGTCGACCGCGCGGTGGCGATCCACTTCGCGACGCGGATGGCGGCGCGTTAGTTGCTGTCGGCTTCGCCGAGCGGCACCGGCCCGCTCCCCCACCCGGCCACCCATCGAAGATACCTTGAAATGGGTGGCGGGGGGTTGCGCCGCGCCCCCCCGCCCCCCCCCCCCCCCCCCCCCCCCCATTATGTTCTGTTTTTTGGGGGGGGGGGGGGGGGGTGGGGGGTGGGGCCGCGACCGGTTCAGCTTGCTGAACCGAAACAAACATCCCCCCTCACCCCGTCGCATCCCCCGCTGGCAAGCCCGCGCATTCCTGCTAAACCCCGCGCGTAATGGCGGACCAGACCCAACCCAATTTCGTACTCAAGTTCACGCGCGAGGACGCCGGCAATCGTTTCGCGGAGATTCGCCGCAAATGGTGGTTCAAGGTGCTGGCATGGCTCGCACTGCTCGCAGGGCTCGGTACGATCGCGCTGTGGGCGCTGTTCCTGCGCGACCTGCCCTCGGTCGACAAGCTGCGCAGCTATGAGCCGCCGCTGCCGAGCAATATCCGTGCGGGGGACGGCACGCCGCTGCGCAGCTATGCCCGCGACCGCCGCGTCGAACTGTCATTCGAGGAATATCCCAAGCTGATGGTCGGCGCGTTCCTGTCGGCGGAGGACAAGACGTTCTTCAGCCACAGCGGCGTCGATTATCCGGGCCTGGTGCGCGCGGCATGGCAGGGGCTGACCAGCGGCGAAACGCCGCGCGGGACGTCGACCATTACGCAACAGGTGGCGAAGAACCTGCTGCTGACCAACGAGGTCAGCTATGTCCGCAAGGCGCGCGAGGCGATTCTGGCGTTCCGCATCGAAAATTCGCTGAGCAAGGAACAGATTCTCGAACTCTACCTCAACCAGATCGCGCTGGGGCGGAATGCGTTCGGGGTCGAGGCAGCAGCCAATGCCTATTTCGACAAGAGCGTGCGCGACCTGACCATCCCGCAATTCGCCTATCTCGCGATTCTGCCCAAAGGGCCGAGCAATTACATGCCCGAACGGCATGAAAAGCGTGCGCTGGAGCGGCGCAACTGGGTGCTCGGGCAGATGCGCGAGAACGGCTATATCGATCAGGCGCAGCATGACGCCGCGGTCGCCGCGCCGCTGGGTGCCGTCCCGCGCAAGACCCCCAAGACCGACCCGCTCGGCGGCTATTTCATCGAAGAGGTGCGTCGCCAGCTGATCGACAAGTTCGGCGAGAATGAGGAAGCGGGACCGTACAGCGTCTATTCGGGCGGGCTGTGGGTGCGCACCTCATTCGACCCCGAGCTGCAAAAGGCCGCGCAGAAGGCGCTGCGCGACGGGCTGATCCGTTATGATCGCGGGCGCGGCTGGTCCGGGCCGATGCGCGAGCAGGAGATCAGCGGCGACAATTGGCGCAGCGCCCTGCTCAACACGAATATCGACCTGGATTATGAGGACTGGCGCGCCGCGATCGTCATTTCCAAGGCGGGGAACAGCGCGCAGGTCGGCTTTGGCGATGGCAATACCGGCGTGCTGCCGCGCGGTGGTGCGCAGATGCCGGTGCGCGGCAAGGGCGGCACCGCCTTCGCCGCGCTCAAGCCCGGCGACGTGATCGCGGTCGCGCCCGAAGGCGGCGTGTTCGGCCTGCGCTCGGTCCCCAAGATTTCAGGTGGCATGGTGGTCGAAGACCCGCGATCGGGTCGCATCCTTGCGATGCAGGGCGGGTTCGACGCGACGGTGCAGGCGTTCAATCGCGCCACCCAGGCACAGCGCCAGCCGGGGTCGACGATCAAGCCGATCGTCTATGCCGCCGCGCTGGAGAACGGGATGACCCCGGCGTCGATCATCGTCGATGGCCCGTTCTGCGTGTGGCAGGGCGCGGCGCTGGGCGAGAAATGCTTCCGCAACTTCGGCAATACCCGTGGCGCCGGACCGCGCACGATGCGCTGGGGCATCGAACAGTCGCGCAACCTGATGACGGTGCAAGCGGCGAACCAGACCGGCATGGACAAGGTCGTCGACCTGATGCAGCGGATGGGCGTCAGCCAGCAGAAATATCCGCCCTATCTGTCCTATGCGCTCGGCGCGGGCGAGACGACGGTGATGCGGATGGTCAACGCCTATTCGATTTTGGTCAATCACGGTCGTGCGCTCAATCCGACGCTGATCGACTTCGTCCAGAACCGCCATGGCAAGGTGGTGTGGCCGGAAAACTGGCGCCCGTGCGACCGGTGCAACATGCCCGATTGGGATGGCAAGGCGATGCCGCGCCCGGTCAATCGCGCACGCCAGGTGCTCGATGCGATGAGCGCGTATCAGATGGTGCATATCACCGAAGGCGTGATCCAGCGCGGCACCGCCACCGTGCTGCGCGACCTCAATCGCCCGATCATGGGCAAGACCGGCACATCTTCGGGTCCGCGCGACGTGTGGTTCATCGGCGGCACGCCGCAGATGATCGCCGGCATGTATATGGGCTATGACACGCCGACCAATCTGGGCGGCTATGCCCAGGGCGGCACGATCGCCGCGCCGATCTTCAAGGCGTTCGCGCAAAAGGCGCTGGAGAAGGAGGATGTCCTGCCCTTCACCGCCCCTGCCGGCGTGCGCATGGTCCGCATCGACCGCACCACTGGCAAGCGCGTGTTCGGCGCATGGCCCGGCACTGATCCCAAGGGCGCGGTGATCTGGGAAGCGTTCAAGCCCGAAAGCGAACCGCGCCGCCGCAGCCGCACCGACGAGGACGCGCCCAAGGCCGAGGTGAAGAAGAAGGCCGTGCAGCGCGAGCAGCGCGACAGCGACTTCTTGCAACGCGAGGGTGGAATCTACTAGGTCCGCGCATCGTCGCCCCGGCGCAGGCCGGGGCCGCGCGCGTGTTGGGCGG
>JBHYGP010000544.1:0-1687 GCA_051858935.1 Sphingomonas sp. | reverse complement strand
CCCTGGCGGGGGAGGATTTAGGAGCCGATGCTACACCGCCGTCTTCCCATATTCCTGCCGCGTCACCGGATGGCTCGACGACAGCCCGCCATCGACCGCCAGCGCCTGCCCGTTGACATAGCTCGCATCGTCCGAGGCAAGGAACAGCGCCGCCCGCGCCAGCTCCTCTGCCTGCGCACCACGCCGCAGCGGGTTCAACCGGCCGACGCGGTCCATCTTCCCCGCCTCGCGCGCATAGTCGAAGGTCGGCTTGGTCATCCCGGTTTCGGTGAGGCCGGGGCAGAGCGCGTTGACGCGGATGTTGGAGCCCGACAGCTGCTGTGCGGCGACGGCGGCGAGGTTGATGACTCCGGCCTTGGACGCCGAATAGGCCGGGCTGCCCGCGCCCGATCGGATGCCGGCAACGCTGGCGGTCAGCACGATCGCGCCCTTCCCCCGTTCCGCAATCTTCGGCGCGCCATGCTTGATCGCAAGCAACGGCCCGATCAGGTTCACGCGCAGCACCTCGGCCATCAGCTCCGGCGTGGTGTCGAACAGATTGGCCATGCCGCCCGAAATCCCGGCATTGGCGAAGAGGATATCCAACCCGCCAAATTCCGCGACCGCGAGATCGACCGTGGCGATCACGTCCGGCTCGCTGCCCGCATCCATGCGGATCGCCTTGGCAATGCCCCCGGCGGCGGCGATCAGCGCGACCGTCTCGTCCGCGCCCTCGGTCCTGTCGGCGACGATCACCCGCCCCCCTTCAGCGGCAAACAGGATCGCGGCGGCGCGCCCGATCCCGCTGCCCGCACCGGTGACGATGATCGACTTGTCGGTGAAGCGCGCCATCAGATCGTCACCCCGCCATCGATCACCAAAGCCTGCCCCGTGGTGTAGCGCCCCGCCGCCGAGGCGAGGAACACCACGCCACCGGCAATATCCTCTGGTTCGCCCAGCCGGCGCAACGGCGTCTGCTTGTTCACCCGCGCCTCGGCCTCGGGATTCTCCCACAGCGCCCGCGCGAAATCGGTCTTGATCAGCCCCGGCGCGATGCAGTTCACGCGGACATTGTCGGGGCCGTATTCGACCGCATAATTGCGCGCGAGCTGGAAGTCCGCCGCCTTGGACACATTATACGCGCCGATCACCGGCGACCCGCGCAGCCCGCCGATCGAGGAGATGATGACGATCGCGCCGTCCTTCCGCTCGCGCATTTCGGGCGCGACCATCTGGATCAGCCAGTGGTTGGACAGGACATTATTGTCGAGGATCTTGCGGAACTGGTCATCCGCGATGTCCGCCAGCGGGCCGTAATAGGGGTTGGACGCGGCGTTACAGACGAGGATGTCGATGCCCCCGAACACGCGGCGGGTTTCGTCGACGAGGTGCTGGAGCGCGTCCTTGTGCGAGATGCTCGCGGCGATGGCGATCGCGGTGCCCTCGCCATGCTTCGCGTTGATCGCAGCCGCGACCTCCTCGCACGCATCCTGGTTGCGGCTGGAGATGACCACCTTCGCGCCCTGATCGGCGAGCGCCTCAGCGCTGGCCTTGCCGATCCCGCGTGAGGATCCGGTGACGATGGCGACCTTGCCGGTCAGGTCGAACAGGCTCATCTAAAACTCCCCTCCCGCTTGCGGGAGGGGCCGGGGGAGGGCCTGTCCGCACGCGGTGTATCCAGTTTGGAGGGACAGGCCCTCCCCTAACC
>JBHYGP010000543.1:0-1688 GCA_051858935.1 Sphingomonas sp. | reverse complement strand
CCCTCCCCCGGCCCCTCCCGCAAGCGGGAGGGGAGAAGCAGGGCTATGTCCGCGTGGACGATGGCGTCGCTGAGGGGGGCGAGGTCAGCATGTTCTATGACCCGATGATCGCCAAGCTGATCACCTGGGCACCGACGCGCGAAGAGGCCGCCGATCTGCAGGTTGCGGCGCTCGACCGGTTCGAGCTGGAGGGGCTGGGCAACAATATCGATTTCCTGTCGGCGCTGATGCAGCATCCGCGGTTCCGGTCGGGGGCGCTGACCACCGGTTTTATCGCTGAGGAATATCCCGATGGGTTCGCCGGCGCGCCTGCCGATGCGGCGCTGCTGCGGAAGCTGGCGGCGGTGGCGACGGTGCTGGACCTGATCCAGGCTTCGCGGGCAGTCGAGATTTCCGGGCAGCTCGCCACGCCGACCCTGTCGAGCGAGCGCGTCGTTCTGATCGGCGGCGAGCGTTTTGATATCGTTGTCGATGGCTATGACGGCGGCCTGCTGGTCAATTTCGATCCGAACGAGCCGCCGCTGGATATCGTGACCCACTGGCAGCCGGGTCAGCGGCTGGCGCGGCTCCGCATCGACGATGACGCGGTGATGAGCGTCGGGGTGAAGCGGACCCGGGCGGGGTGGATGCTGCGCGCACGCGGTGCGTCGCATGACGTGAAGGTCTATGCACCGCGCGTGGCTGAGCTTGCCCGCCACATGATCGAGAAGATTCCGCCGGACATGAGTCGCTTCCTGCTCGCACCGATGCCGGGGCTGCTCACCCGGATCGAGGTGGGTGAGGGCGAGAAGGTCGAGGCCGGGCAGCCGCTGGCGGTCGTGGAAGCCATGAAGATGGAGAATATCCTGCGCGCCGAGAAATCGGGGGTGGTCAAGGCGATCAACTTTGCTGCGGGCGACAGCCTGGCGGTGGATGCGGCGATTTTGGAGTTTGAGTGAGGCGCGTGCCGCGCGCTAAGAAGAAGCAGAAGTAGAAGAAGACCCTCCCCAACCCCTCCCGCAAGCGGGAGGGGCTAAGAAGAAGGCCGGCCATGCCAGGGGGAGGTGGCGCCGAAGGCGACGGAGGGGGAGGACGGCTATGCCCTCTCAACCGTCGTGCTTCCTCCCCCTCCGTCAGCTGCGCTGACACCTCCCCCTGGCGGGGGAGGATTATGGGGCCTCACGCCATCGGTGGGGATGCGGGCAGGATCACGGTGATGCGCAGGCCGCCGATCGGGGAGTTGCTCGCCTCGATCCGGCCGTGATGCCCCTCGACGATCGCGCGGGCGGTGGCGAGGCTGAGGCCTGATCCGCCGGGCGTGTCCTTGGCATTGGCGCGGTAAAAGGGCTCAAACAATTGCTGGGCGAGGTCGACGTCGATCCCCGGCGCGTTGTCGTCGACGATCAACCGCCAGGCATCCTTCTGGCTTTCGAGGCCCAGCACGATGCGACCGCCGCGCGGGACATAGCGCATGCTGTTTTCGATCAGCGCGCCGAACAGCTGCTCGATCCGCTCGGCGTCCCATTTCACCAGGATGGTATAGGGAGGCAGGTTGCTGGTTTCGAGGCTCACCCCGGCCGTCTTGGCGGTCTTGCCATGGGTCCAGATCGTGTTGTGGATCAGCGCGCGCGGATCGACATCGGCAAAGCGCAGCGGCAGGCGGCCGAGATCGGCTAGCGCGACCGCGTGCAGATCCTCCGCCATGCGGG
>JBHYGP010000542.1:0-1691 GCA_051858935.1 Sphingomonas sp. | reverse complement strand
GCGAGGGGGTTGGCGTCGGAGCGGGCGTCGGCGTCGCTTCCGGGACCGGATCGGCCTCAGGTTCCGGGGTCGGCGCAGGGGCCTCCTGCGGGACAGGTTCGGTCGACTCGGTCGGTGCCGGCTGCTCCTGCGGCGGCGGAGTCTGTTGCTCCGGCATGTCCTGCGCAAATGCAGGAGCCGAAATTGCGACGGCACTCGCCAAAAGAAGTGATTTCAACATGTCATTCTCCAGTCATTTCAAATGATGATTAGAATTGCGTCGGACATTTAGTTTCGGCGCGTGTGACAAGAGAACGCGTTGCATATTTGTCACGTTCCACAATATTATTTCAAGGGAAGCAGTTCATCGGTGCATAGCTTCATACTGACCATGTTCTGTGCCATTGCTGCGACGAACCGAACGGAACACTTCGTATCGCGCGGGTTTGCCGCGCCTTCGGGCCTTTGCTAGGGGCCGCCGCGTCTCACGAAAGGCTTGCCCATGGTCCCCCGCTATTCCCGCCCCGCCATGACCGCGATCTGGTCGCCCGAAACCCGCTTTGGCATCTGGTTCGAGATCGAGGCGCACGCGACCGAGAAGCTCGGCGAACTGGGCGTGGTGCCCGAATCGGCGGCGAAGGCGCTGTGGGACTGGTGGGCAACCAACCCGACCATCGACGTCGCCGCAATCGACGCGATCGAGGCGGTGACCAAGCATGACGTGATCGCGTTCCTCACCTGGGTCGCGGAGAATGTCGGCGACGAAGCGCGCTTCATGCATCAGGGGATGACGTCGAGCGACGTACTCGACACCTGCCTTGCGGTGCAGCTGACGCGCGCGGCGGATATCCTGCTCGACGATCTCGACCAGCTGCTCGCGGTGCTCAAGCGTCGCGCCTATGAGCACAAGCTGACCCCGACGATCGGCCGCAGCCATGGCATTCATGCCGAGCCGGTGACGTTCGGGCTGAAGCTCGCCGAGGCCTATGCCGAGTTCAAGCGCTGCAAGACCCGCCTGATCGCGGCGCGCGCGGACATCGCGACCTGCGCGATTTCGGGCGCGGTCGGGACCTTTGCCAATATCGATCCGCGCGTGGAGCAGCATGTCGCCGACAAGCTCGGCCTCGCGGTCGAACCGGTCTCGACCCAGGTGATCCCGCGCGATCGCCATGCGATGTTCTTCGCGACGCTCGGCGTAATCGCCAGCTCGATCGAGCGGCTCGCGGTCGAGGTCCGGCATCTGCAGCGCACCGAGGTGCTGGAGGCGGAGGAATATTTCTCGCCGGGGCAGAAGGGCAGCAGCGCGATGCCGCACAAGCGCAACCCGGTGCTGACCGAAAACCTCACCGGCCTTGCCCGCATGGTCCGCGCCGCCGTCATTCCGGCGATGGAGAATGTGGCGCTGTGGCACGAGCGCGACATCAGCCACTCGTCGGTCGAGCGCTATATCGGGCCGGACGCGACGATCACGCTCGACTTCGCGCTCGCGCGGCTGACCGGGGTGATCGACAAGCTGTTGGTCTACCCCGCGCGGATGCAGAAGAATCTGGATCGCATGGGGGGGCTGGTCCATTCGCAGCGCGTGCTGCTCGCGCTGACCCAGGCGGGGGTGAGCCGTGAGGACAGCTATCGCCTGGTCCAGCGCAACGCGATGCAGGTGTGGGAAAGCGATGGGGAACTCTCGCTGCTCGAGCTGCTCAAGGCCGATGAAG
>JBHYGP010000541.1:0-1699 GCA_051858935.1 Sphingomonas sp. | reverse complement strand
GGGGCTCGGCGCGATGCTGCTTGTCTCGGCGGGGCCGGCGTCGGAGCCGCCGGTCGTGCGCGTGCGGCTGGTGACCAGTGCGGGGACCGTGACGTTGGCGCTGGATGCACGGCGCGCGCCGCTGACGGTCGCCAACTTCCTGCGCTATGTCGATGACGGGCGGCTGGAGGGCACGCATTTTTATCGCGCGGCGCGGCGCAAGGGCGATCCGGCGAACGGCTTTATCCAGGGCGGAATCGGTACCGATGCGCGGCGGATCCTGCCCTCGGTACCGCTGGAGCCGACCAGCAAGACCGGGATCACGCATCTGAGCGGCACGATTTCGATGGCGCGGTCGGTCAACCCGAACTCGGCGCACGGCAATTTTTCGATCATGGTCGGCGACAATCCGACGCTCGATGCGCGGCCGGGGAAGCTGGGTTATGCGGCGTTTGGTCGGGTAGTCGGGGGCATGGATGTCGTGCGCAAGATCCTGGCGATGCCGACCGGCGGCGGGCGCGAGGAGATGCGCGGGCAGATGATCCTGCAGCGGGTGAAGATCGTGCGGGCAGAACGACTGGATGGGAAAGCGAAGCCGACAGGGCGGCCCAAGCCGTGGCTGATCAAACTGCCCTGGCGCGAAAACTAGGCCGAAGCGTCCGTATTTTCACCTAAGCGGCGCGCGATCACTTGCTGCGATGCAGCATCGTTGCCATATTGTCATGATGGATACCGAGAAGGGGGCGGAGGCAACGCCCAACCCGACACCGATCGTGCTGGAGGGGATCGTCAGGCAGAAATGCATGAACGCGATCTATAACCGGACGCGCATGGTGCTGGCGCCGCACATTCTCTACACGCGCGGCGGGTCGCTCTATGTCGACGCGCAGGTGATTTCGCGCGACTTCGTCATCCCGCGCGAGGAGAAGTTCGGGACGTTCAAGGTGGACGGGCTGCGCAATCTGGCGCTGACCGAGCGCGATTTTGCGATCTGTCGGCTGTTTTTGCCGGATTCAGAGAAATATTCCGGGACCACGCTGATGGTGGTTGAGCCGCAGGCGGCACCGGCGTTCTAAGCGTCATTCCGCCGATTTGACCGCGGCCCAGAGCTCTTCCTGTTCGTCCAGCGTCAGGCCGGTGAACGCGTCGCCCGCCTGTGCCTCCATCGCGCGGAAGCGGCGTTCGAATTTGGCGTTGGCGGCGCGCAGGGCAGCTTCGGGGTCGATGCCGAGCTTGCGCGACCAGTTGACCGTGGCGAAGAGCAGGTCGCCGATTTCCTCGGCGCGGTGATCGTCGCTGGTGGCAGTTTCGACCTCGGCCAGTTCCTCGTCGATCTTGGCGCGGGCATCGGCCGGGTCGGTCCAGTCGAAACCGGTGCGCGCGGCGCGCTTTTGCAGCTTTTCGGCGCGGGTGAGGGCGGGGAGGCCGATTGCGACCCCGTCGAGCGCGCCGCTTGTCCCCTTGCTCCCCCGCTCGTCGGCCTTGATTTGTTCCCATAGGTGATGACCGCCGTTTTCGGCGCCGCGGAAGATGTGCGGGTGGCGACGCTCCATCTTGTCGCAGATGCCGGCGACGACATCGGCCAAGTCGAACGCGCCGAGCTCCTGTGCCATGCGGCTGTGGAAGATCACCTGAAGCAACAGATCGCCGAGTTCATCCTTGAGATCGGTCAGGTCGTTGCGCGCGATCGCGTCGGCGACCTCATAGGCTTCCTCGATCG
>JBHYGP010000540.1:0-1705 GCA_051858935.1 Sphingomonas sp. | reverse complement strand
GACCAGCGCGCCGTGGCCCTATGCGCTGGGCGATGCCCAGGCATTCCTGCTGACCGAGCGCAAGGCGAGCCCCCTTCCCATCTTCCTGATCTGCGCGATCGAGGACAGCACCAGCCGCATCGTCGGGTGCATCGGGATGCACGAAATGGAGATTGGCGGCGTCGAGCTCGGCTATTGGATCGCGCCCGAAGCCTGGGGTCGCGGCTATGCGACCGAAGCCGGCCGCGCGGTGATCGACATCGCCCGCACGCTGCGCGTCCCCACGCTCACGGCCAGCCACTTCGCCGACAACCCGGCATCGGGCCGCGTCCTGCGCAAGCTCGGCTTCCGCCCGACGGGTCGGACGGTCCAGCGTCACTCGCTGGGTCGCGGGCGCGAGGATGTGACGGTGGAGTTCGAACAACGCCTGTCGGACTCGGACTGCCCCGCCCCGTGCGACCCAAGGGCGGCGTGTGTATTTGAGACCCCCCCCCCCTTCTGGGGTGGGGTTGGGGTGGGGCAGTGACGTCTCACCGAGCCCGAACTCTAACGAGCGGTCACCGCCATGCCGTCTCGGTTTCCCCCCGAACCCCCGCGACCAGTTCGTCATAGATCCGATTCATGAAATCGCGACCATCAACTGGCCTCCGCAAGAGCACGGCCACGCCGAAACCGGCACGCAGGAATGGCCTGATGTCGTCCTTGACGCCCTCAGAAGCATTCCAGTCACGCCATTCGCGAATGATGCCTTTACGATGGTCGACCGAACCTTCGGTCGTGGCGGCAGTGATGGCGCCTTCCAGCGACCCGAAAAGGATGTCGAAATCCTGGTTGAAGTGGCAGGCCATCAGGTTCTGGAGCAACGGCCAGCGCTCTTCAGCATAATCCCAAAAGTCACGCCGCCGCATAGCCATGGCAGGATCCTGCCACCCGCCCTTGTGGTTCGCAATTGCAGACTCCGACCGTTCGCCCAGAGGACAGGCCCCACCCCAACCCCTCCCCTGAAGGGGAGGGGCTTAAGAACGGCACTCAGCTCAAATGATCGGACGGAGCCAGTTACGCAACACGGCTCCGCCCGAAACTCTGGACCTCAGTTGGCGGCCGCAGCCTCGCGCCGCACCGCATCCGGCGCGGTTTCCCAGCTGCCGCCGAGCGCCTTGAACAGCGCCACCTGCGCCTCCGCCAGCGCGGCATTCGACTGGGCGAGCGCCGCACGCGCCCCTGCCCGCTCGCGCTCGGCGTCGATCCGCTGGAGCAGGCTGTCGCGCCCTGCCTCGAACCGCAGGATCGCGATCCGCGCGGCGTTGGTCGCCGACGCATCGGCGCGGCGCAGCGCGACGTTGCGCTCGATCTCGCCCGAATAGCGTGCCAGCGCCTGCTCGACTTCACGCAATGCGGTCAGCACCGTGCCGTCGAACGCGGCGAGCGAACCCTCCGCCCCCGCCTCGGCCTGACGCACGCGCGAACGCGCTGCAGTCAGATTGGGGAAATTCCAGCTGAGCAGCGGCCCGAGCGAGAAGTTGAACGACGAGCTCTTGCCCAGATCCTCGATATTCTGTGCGCCCAGCGACACCGATCCGCCCAGCGTGATCGACGGATAGAGCGCGGCGGTCGCCACCCCGACCCGTGCTGTATCCGCCGCCAGTTGACGCTCGGCCTGGCGCACATCGGGGCGGCGGGCGAGCAATGCCTGACCGTCGCCGACCGGGATCAGCGCCGACACGCC
>JBHYGP010000539.1:0-1725 GCA_051858935.1 Sphingomonas sp. | reverse complement strand
AATGGCTGTCGCTGTTCCGCAAGGAAGCCGTCGCCGACATGCTGGTGATGATCCGCAACGATCTCGCGCTGCTCGGCATCCACCACAATCTGTTCTCGTCCGAGGCGGAGTTGCAGGCGGCGGGCAAGCCCGAAGAGGCCGAGGCATGGCTGCGCGCGCGTGACCTGATCTATGACGGTGTGCTGGAGGCTCCCAAGGGCGAGCTGCCCGATGACTGGGAGCCGGTCGAGCTGCCGCTGTTCCGCTCCACCAGGTTCGGCGACGATCAGGATCGCCCGATCAGGAAATCGAACGGGCAATGGACCTATTTCGGCGCGGACATGGCGTATCATTTCCAGAAGGCGCAGTCGGCCGACCAGCTGATCGACATCTGGGGCGCGGACCATGCCGGGACGGTCAAGCGCATCGTCGCGGCGGTGACCGCGCTGACCGAGGGCAAGACGCGGTTCGACGTCAAGCTGGTGCAGATGGTGCGCCTGCTGCGCGCGGGCGAGCCGGTGAAGATGTCCAAGCGTTCGGGCAATTTCGTCACGCTGGCGGATGTGGTGAACGAGGTAGGCAAGGACGTGGTCCGCTTCACCATGCTGACGCGCAAGGCCGATGCGCAGATGGATTTTGACTTCGCCAAGGTGGTCGAGGCGTCGAAGGACAATCCGGTTTTCTATGTCCAATATGCCCATGCGCGGGTCGCTTCGCTGCATCGGCGGGTGGCGGATGCCGGGCTGGACCTGTCGGGCGAGGCCGATTTGTCCCTGCTTGATACACGCGAACTGGCGCTAGTGAAGCTCGCCGCGCAGTATCCGCGTATGGTCGAAGGTTCGGCGGCGGCGCGGGAGCCGCACCGAATCGCCTTTTATCTCTATGACTTGGCCGCCGAGTTCCACGCGTGGTGGAATATGGGCAATGACGATCCGTCGCGCCGCTTCATCCTGCCCGACAATGTGCCGCTGACCCGCGCGCGGCTTTCCCTTGCCGACGCAATCGGGCAGGTTATTCGTAACGGCCTCAATATCATGGGGGTCGAGGCCGTTCAGGAGCTGAGCTGAATGAACGCGGGCGAGGATTATAATGACGACCGGCTGCCGTGGCTGGAGACGGTCGAGGATGATTATCGCGAGGGGCCGTCGGTCCTGCGCATCATCCTGCTGGTGCTGGTCGGGCTGGCGATCATCGCCGCCGCACTGTTTGGCTGGTGGTGGTATCAGCGCACGGTGACGGGCGAGGGCACCGGCGCACTGATCAACGCGCAGGAAGGCAGTTACAAGGTCAAGCCCGACGAACCCGGCGGGATGAAGGTCGAGGGCGAGGGCGACACCGTTTTCGCCGCGAGCGAGGGCGCGACCACCAACGGGTCGGTCGATGTCTTGGCGGTGCCGGAGACGCCGGTGGACGGCAAGGCCGCGCCCAAGGCGAGCCCGACCCCGGTCAAGGGCGCGAGCCGCGTTGTCGCACCGATCCCTAGCGGTTCGGTTCCTAAGGCCGCAGCGCCGACCCAGGCTGCACCCGGGCCGTCGGCGGGCAGTGCGACGATCCAGCTCGGTTCCTTCCCCAGTGAGGCGGAAGCGAATGTGGCGTGGACGCGGCTGTCGAAGCGGTTTTCCTATCTCGCGCCGCTGGGCAAGGGGATCGCCAAGGCGGACGTGAACGGCAAGACCTTCTACCGGCTGCGCGTCAATGCCGGCAGCAACGGGCAGGCGCGCGAGCTGTGCGGCAAGCTGAAGGCTG
>JBHYGP010000538.1:0-1734 GCA_051858935.1 Sphingomonas sp. | reverse complement strand
CGCGGCTCTTGAGCGAAAATCCGTCCATTGCGGTTGCGCGATCCCCCACGCCAACCGGACCAATTCCGGCTGTTTCAACGAGGTATGCCGCGAAAGAGTTAAAAATTTCGCGCGGGCGACCGGGATCGGCGCAGGATGATATAGAGCGCGCCCTGCCCGCCGTGCCGCGGGTGCGCGCCACGCACCGCCGCGACCGCATTGGCATGACGCGACGCGGCGAGCCAGTCGTCCACCGCCGCGCGAATCGCACCGCGCGCATGGGGCCGTTCGGATTCGGCGCGCGGCGGCTTGCCGGTAATCAGCAGCAGCACGCGGTCGCCGCGCGCCACCGCCCGGTCGAGCCCGCGATCCAGCATCGCATGCGCGCTGGCGAGCGTATGGCCGTGCAGGTCGATCGCACTGTCCGGCGCGACAAGTCCGCGCGACAGGCGGCGGTCCCACCCGCCGTCGAGCGTGTCTGGCGAGGCCTTGGGCGGCGGCGCTGGCGCGGGCTGGCGCGGCGGCGGCACGCGTCCCTTCACCTTCTTCTTAAGCCCCTCCCCTTCAGGGGAGGGGTTGGGGGTGGGGCCTATATTCTTGGCGGTCGGTCTCGGTGAGACGCCACTGCCCCACCCCAGCCCCTCCCCTGAAGGGGAGGGGCTAGATGGCCGCTTGACGATCGGCGTGACGCTGGCGACCACCCGTTGCCACAAGGCCCGTTCCTCAGGCGACAAAGCGCGCGGCGGACGCGCCACGCCTCAATTCCCGGTCAGGCGGGCAAGCGTCCCCTTGGGCAGCAGCAGCCAGGCGGTGCCGCGTGCAGCCATGCCACCGGCGATCGCCCGCGCATCATCGCCCGCGCCCCAGAAGGTGTCGAAGCGGTTGGAGCCCTTGATTGCCCCGCCGGTATCCTGCGCAATCCACAGGCCATTGGCGTCCTGCCGGTCCATCGACAGGAACACCGGCGCGCCGAGCGGCACGAACTTCGGATCGGTCGCGACCGTGGCAAGGCCGGTGACCGGCACCCCCAGCGCGCCGAGCGGACCCGCCCCGGTCAGTTCGCGGAAGAACACATAGCTCTTGTTCTCCCGCATGATCGCCGCCCCCTGCTCGGGGTTGGCACGCAGATAGGCCATGATGCCCTGCATCGACGCCTGGCCGGGCTTGAGCAGCCCGCGGTCGAGCATCAGCTTGCCGATGCCGGTATAGTCGCGGCCATTCTGGCTGGCATAGCCGATGCGCATGACGCTGCCGTCGGGCTGGCGCAGACGGCCCGAACCCTGGATCTGGAGGAAGAAAAGCTCAACCGGGTCGGCAGCCCAGGCGATTTCAAGGCCCCGCCCGGCCAGTGCGCCTTTCTCGATCGCGGTACGGTCGTGATATTGGACCAGCTTCGTCCCATCGATGCGACCGCGGATCGAGCGCCCCTTGAGCGTGTCGGAAAAGGCACCAAGATCGACGTCGATCAGGTCGGCGGGGCGGCCATAGATCGGCACTTCGTAACCGGGGCGGCGGGTGCGCGATCCGGCGATTTCGGGTTCGTAGTAACCGGTGGCGAACGCCTTGCCGTCGGCAACCTGCACCGTTTCGAAATAGCGCGCGAAGAAGGTCGCAGCGTCGCGGTCCTGGGTGGTGCGCGCAGCATCGCACGCGGGCTGCCAGTCCGCGCCGCGCGTCAGGCCGGAGGTATCGGTACGGCGGACCAGCGTAGCACAGCTGATCTTGAACGCGCCCAGCGCACGCGCGGCGGCGGCC
>JBHYGP010000537.1:0-1734 GCA_051858935.1 Sphingomonas sp. | reverse complement strand
AGCCGTCCTCCCCCTCCGTCGCCTTCGGCGCCACCTCCCCCTGGCGGGGGAGGATGTTCGAGTGCCGGTAGCTAGGGTCGCTTTCAGTTCGGCGGCACCGGCGCGTCGGCGCGGATCAGCCCCGCCGCGCGCAGGTCGCTCCACAACACCGCCGGGATCGGATGGCGGATCAGCGTCAGCGCATCGTCCACCTGCCCCACCGACCCCATCCCCGGCACCACCGCAGCGACCTGCGGATGCGCCAGCGGGAATTGCAGCGCGGCGGCGGCCAGCGGCACGCCATGCGCGGCGCAAATGTCCTCGATCCGCCCCACCCGCTCTACGATCGCGGCGGGGGCCGGTTCGTAGTTGAAGTTCGGCACGCTCCCGCCCCGCACGCCCTTGGCGAGAATTCCCGAATTATACGGCCCCGCGATCACCAGCCTTACCCCGCGCTCCGCGCACAGCGGCAACAGCCGGTCGAGCGGATCCTGCTCCAGCAACGTATAGCGCCCGGCCAGCATCAGCAGGTCCACGTCGCCCGCCGCCAGCATCTCCTCGCACACCGCCACCTCGTTGACGCCAAGGCCAATCGCCGAAACCGCCCCCGACGCGCGCAGCTCACACATCGCACGATAGCCGCCGTCGAGAAACGCGGCGAACAGACGCGGGTGATCCGCCCCATGCGCAAAGCTGCCAATGTCGTGCGCGTAGAGGATGTCGATCCGCTCCCGCCCCAGCCGCTTGAGGCTGGCCTCATGCGACCGCATCACCGCGTCGTAGCTATAGTCGAACACGCTCTCATACGGCTCGGGCGAAACGAACGCCTGCCGCACCGCGGATAGATCCGCATCGGGCCGCGGATCGAGCCGCCGCCCGACCTTGGTCGAGATGATCGCGGTCTGATCCGGGTCCAGCTCCGCCAGCGCCACGCCCAGCCGTTTCTCGCTCAGGCCAAAGCCATAATGCGGCGCGGTGTCGAAATAACGCACCCCCGCATCCCAAGCCCGCGCCACAACTGCCCGCGCCTGCGCGTCCGGCACCGCACGATACAGGTTCCCGATCGACGCCGCCCCAAACGCCAGCGGACCAAGCGAACCGTTCACGCCAGAACCTGCACGTCGCCCAGCACCACGCCGCTGCTATCCTTCGCCGACACCGCCTCGCCCCGGGCCTGGCGCGACGACAGCCCATCGATCTGCGCCCCCGCCACGTTGCGCAACGCAACCGCAGGCCGCGCATCCGGCGCATCGGTCGTAAAGCGACAGTCCCGCACCGCCAGCCGCTTCGCATGCCGTGCCCACAATCCATGCGCGGGCAGCGTCTTGAGGTAGCTCACCTCCAGGCTCGTCTCGCGCCGATATTCCGGCTCACGCGCCGCCTCGGCGGCAGTGCCCCCACCCGCAGACTGCACGTCAACGCCGCTAAACGTCACATCCTCCACCGGCCCGTCCGCAATCCCCTCGACCCCGCACGGATAGCGCGGATCGGCACCCGACACCTGGATATCGTCGAACCGCACCCGCCGGATCGCCCCGACCGCCGTCCCCTTCGGCGCCCGCATCCGTGCACCATGATGAACGAACAGCGGGTGGTTCACCGGATCGCGCAGCACGATGCCCGAAATCGCGACATCCTCCATCACGCCCCCATCGACGATCCCGATCAGGATGCCGCGCGTGTTGGTGCAGATACAGTCGGCGATCCGCACGTTGCGGAACCCGCCATTGGTCTCGGACCCCATCTTGATCCGCC
>JBHYGP010000536.1:0-1735 GCA_051858935.1 Sphingomonas sp. | reverse complement strand
GCTGCCCTGCCCGCCCAGCGCGGTTGTCAAATTATGGGTGTGCACATGGTCTCCCGCCGCGATCGACGCGCTTGCCCGACCGATCGGAAACCCGAATTTGCGGACCAAAGTGCCCTTGTCGATCGCCCGAAGCGCCACCTTGTGCCCGCGCGCAACCGCAACCCCTAGCCGGACGCTGCCTGTTCCGAATGTCACGGTATCGCCCGCGGCGCCGTCCTCAACCATCGTCAACACATCGTCAGGGGGGGCGATTTTCAACGCCTGGGGCATTCCAGCAACTCCGGGAAACGACGCGCGGCTCAAGGGCAAACGCCGCGACTCCCTTTATTTTTATCACAGAAAGTAGATTTTACCAGCGCTATTCCCGGCTCGGGTACGCGCCGATCACGCGCGCAAGATCAGCTCGCGCGCGGTCCTTCACCGACTTCGACACCGGGTATGTCGTGTAGTCGATCTCCATCGCAAGAAACGGCGCCATTATCTCGTGATAATGGCGCGCATTCCGCGCGAAGATGCGCATCACATAGTCGGCTGCCCCGGATACCGCATCGCTTGTGACGATGTAGCGGGTGGCGGCGACGATCGACTCGAACTGGCTGGCCTTCTCCGTCGTACGATCACGGATACTGACGAGCACGACGAACTGGCTGAGATTGCCGAGCCGCTCGATGTCCAGATCAGCGTGGTAGCCGCGAATATGGCCGGCGGCTTCGAGCTTCGCGATCCGCATCGCGCACGGAGTCGGGGACAGGCCGATCTCTGCGGAGAGGTTGACCTTGCTGATCCGCCCGTCGCGCGCCAGCGCCGCCAGAATTTGGCGGTCGATGGCGTCGAGCAGCGTCGGGCTCATGTGTCACAGCGGTGGCGTAGCACCATCCCCGCCCGCGCGCCGGTATGCCGCCCCTGATCGAACGTCAGCACACCATTGACGATGACATCGGCGATGCCGGTTGCGGGCCGCATCGGTGCAGTCCAGCTTGCGTGATCCTCGACCGCGTCTGCATCGAACACGATGACATCGGCGCGCAGTCCTTCGCGCAGCAGCCCACGGTCGGACAACCCCATGCGCCGGGCGGGCCAGCTGGTCATCTTGCGCACCGCCTCCTCCAGCGACAGCACGCCCCGCCTGCGGACATAGTTGCTCAGCACGCGGGCGAAGGTGCCGTAAGAGCGCGGGTGCGGCAGGCCCATGCCGTCGAGCTCGCCCAGCACCGCTGCCGCCGCACCATCACTGCCGATGCTGATCCAGGGCACCCGGATCGCGGCGTCGATGTCGGCCTCGTCCATCACAAAGTATAGGGCGAAGGCGCGGTCGGGCAGCGCGGCGAGCATGATGTCCCATGCCGCATCGGCCGGATCCTTGTTCAGCGCCGCGCCGATCTCGACGAAATTCTTGCCGTGGAAGCGCACCATGTCTGGCTGGTGCGCATTAGCGAGGACGATGTTCTGCCACCCGCCCGCCGCCTCGACCAGGCTCGACCAGCCGGGGACAGAGCCAGCCGCGACGTCGCGCTTCAACGCGGCACGCAGCGCGGGGTCGCGCAGCTTGGCGAGGCCCGCCTCGAGCCCGTGCGCAAAGACATGGCCCGGCACCGTCCCCTCAAGCCCGGTCCCGGCGGCGGTGTAGGGATAGAGGTCGGCCGCGACATCCACGCCGCGGTCGCGCGCGGCGGCGATGCGGGCGATCGCCTGGGGCATCAGCGTACCCCAGCCGGGGGCCGAGGCGGCCTTGAGG
>JBHYGP010000535.1:0-1739 GCA_051858935.1 Sphingomonas sp. | reverse complement strand
GGCAGCGGGGTGGGGAGCGGCTGGATCTGGAGCGGCGCGGGGCTGGGTGTCGCGCTGGGCGTGGGCGCGGGGGCAGCCGTCTGGGCCAGCGCGGGCATCGCCGCCGCGAGCGCGAGGGAGGCCGCGACCAGCTGCGGCCCGGTTCGTGCGAACATCGAAAATTGCTTCCTTTTCACCGGTGCGCGGGATGATAGGGCGGACGTCGGCGAATGTCACCCGCCGACGCGCCCGTTTACACCGTTGCGTTCAACTTGGTTCCGGCGACGCCGATGACGATCAGCGCCATGAACCCGGCCTGGACCAGCGTCACCTTGTCGCCGAACAGGATCACCCCGCCGATGATCACGCCGACCGCGCCGAGGCCGGTCCAGATCGCATAGGCGGTGCCCGCCGGGATATCGCGCATCGCGAGCGCGAGCAGTGCCATGTTGAGGAAGCTAAGGCCGATCGGGAGGATCGACGATTGCCAGGTGCCGGTGGTTGCGGCCCATTTCAGGCTCAATGCCCAGATGATTTCGGTGAACACGGCAATGCCGAGGATGATCCACGCCATGCGGGAGTCTCCATGCGTGCGGGCTCGGAAGGACGTGCGCGCAGGCCGGAAACCCGTAAGAGGCGGCGCGCCGTACCGGGGATGCCCCGGCGTTCGGCGCGCGTCTTAGGGTACAGGGGGCGGGGGTCAAGTCCGGGCGGGCAATCGCGCGGCGATCCAGCCGAGGATGTCGGCCATCACAGCCTCCTTGCCGGTGTCGGCGAGCAGGTCGTGATAGTGGCCGTCATAGAGTTTCAGCGTCTTGTCGCTCGATCCGGCATGGTCGAAGAAGAAGCGGCTGCCGACCGGAAGGGTGGCGTGGTCCGACGTGCCGTGGATGATGAGAATCGGCATCGAAAACGCGCCGAACGACACTTCGAGGCGCTTGTCGGCGGCCCATAGCTCGCCCACCGTGCGCGCGGGCTGGGTCTCGTTGGCGATCAGCGGGTCGGAGTCCATCATCGCGACATGCGTCGGATCGCGCGAGAAATCTGCGTTCTTGAGCTTGAGCACGCCGAGCCGGGGCAGGAAGCCGCCGATCCATTGCAGCAGGTTGAGCGCGAAGCGCGGCGCGGGGACGCGGAAGGCGAAGCTGTGGCAGACGAGGCCCGCGAGCTGCGCCTGATGCTTGAGCGCATAGCTGGTAGCGATGACCCCGCCTGCGCTGTGCCCGATCAGGAAGATGGGGAGGCCGGGATGGTCGGCGCGGGCCTGGTCGAAGGCGAGTTGCAGGTCGGCGAGATAGTCGTCGAACTGCTCGACATAATAGCGCGGGCCGTCGGATGTGCCGCGACCGCGCAGATCGACCGCATAACAGGCATAGCCCGCCGCGTTGAGCTGTTCGGCCGGCCACTGCATGTGCCCGCCATGGGCGTTGAAGCCGTGCTGGAGGACCACCACGGCCTTGGCATCGGCCAGCGGCCAGCTGTGCAGGGTGATGCCGGTGCCGTCGGGCTGAACGATGCGTTGTTCGGTCATGGGTGCCTCCTGTGGGGATGCACGGAGACTAACAGGGCGCGGAGGGACCGACGATTACACCTTCGGGTAGGTTCGGGTGCTTTTTGGTTAGGTCGGAACGCCATTCAATCCTCCCCCTAGCGGGGGAGGTGGCATGCGAAGCATGACGGAGGGGGAGGAAGCACGACGGTCGAGAGGGCGCAGCCGTCCTCCCCCACCCGCGCCCTCGGCGCCCCCACCCCCCCCCGGG
>JBHYGP010000534.1:0-9905 GCA_051858935.1 Sphingomonas sp. | reverse complement strand
CGTGGCGGTCTGAGCCAGCACGGGGCTGGCAAGCGCGGTGGCGAGGATCAGCGGCAACAGCTTCATACGCGGGTCACTTCCTGGGGCTGGGTTTGCTGCGTCGCGACGAAGCGCGCGACGAACGCATCATGGTCGGGCATCCGCGCGGCATCGCGGGCGAAGGCGGTGGAGATGGTCGAGAGAAACTGGTCAAGCTGCGTATGGTCGAGCTGATCGGCGAGCGGGTGCCAGCGCGCGGGCAGGATATTCTGCCCCACCATCACCTGCAGCCAGCCCGGGACGTCGAACAGCTCGTCATGCTCGCGCACGATGCGGCCATCGGTGCGGAACATCGCGATGCGGTTGGCGAGCGGTTCGGGCAGCTCCATCGTGCGCAGCGCATCCCAAAAGGGTTCGCCGGTGCGGCCATTGGCGGTGTAGTGCAGGATCACGAAGTCGCGGATCCGCTCGATCTCGACATCCGCCAAGCGGTTGAGCGCGTCGCGATCGGCGCTCGCCACCGGGCCGCTCGGCAGAAAGTCGAGCAGCCGGTTGATCCCGGTCTGAATGAGGTGGATCGAGGTCGACTCCAGCGGCTCGATAAAGCCGGACGACAGCCCGATCGCGATGACATTGCGATTCCAGAACCGCTTCCGCTTGCCGGTGGTGAAGCGCAGCATGCGCGGTTCGGCCAACGCCTCGCCGTCGAGGTTCGCCATCAGCGTCGCGGTCGCCTCATCCTCGCTGATGTGGCGCGAGCAAAAGACATGGCCATTGCCGGTGCGATGCTGCAGCGGAATGCGCCATTGCCACCCCGCCTTGCGCGCAGTGGCGCGGGTATATGGGGTCAGTGGACGCACCCCGGCGCACGGCACCGCGACCGCGCGGTCGCACGGCAGCCCGTGGCTCCCGTCCTCATAACCGGTCGCCAGCGCACCTTCGATCAGCAGCCCGCGAAAGCCGGAGCAATCGACGAACAGCTCGCCGTCGATCCGCTCGCCGCCAACCAGCGTCAGCGCCGCGACATCGCCGCTCTCGCCGTCACGCTCGACCTCGGCGATGCGTCCCTCGACCCGTGTGACCCCGCGCGCCTCGGCGAAGCGGCGCAGAAAGGCGGCATAGAGTCCGGCGTCGAAATGATAGGCATAGGGCATCGGCGGCAGCGCGCTGTCGGCTGCCCGCTGCACATGCGCAAAGCGGTTGCCATAGGCGGCGACGGCGTTGAGCACATAATCGCCGAGCGGCCCGGCTCTGCCCGCCGCACGCCCGCGCAGCCAATAATGGTGAAAGGGTAACAGCCCCAGCCCGCGCCCGACCAAGCCAAAGGCGTGCATGTAGCGATCGTCGAACCCGCCCCATCCGGCGAATTCGATGCCGAGCTTATAGGTGCCCTGGGTCTCGCGCAGAAACTGCGCCTCGTCGATCCCCAGCGCCTGGTTGAAGTTGCGGATCATCGGGATGGTCGCTTCGCCCACCCCGACCGTCCCGATCTCTTCGGATTCGACCAACGTGATCCGCCAGCCCTTGCCGCAAAAGCGCACCAGCGCCGCTGCGGTCATCCAGCCGGCGGTCCCACCGCCCGCGATGACGATGCTGCGCAACATTTCAGACATCGTATCGCCTTTCCCCCCGGCGGACATGCCACCGGGGGATACACGGATCAGAACTTGAAGGTGAAACCCGCCTGGAACCGGCGACCGAAGCGCTGGTGGTTCATCACCTCCAGCGGACGGCCCGGGTTGATCGCCACGAATGGCTCGTCGGTGAGGTTTGATCCTTGCAGGAAGAGCGACAGCCCCTCCAGCGCACTGCCCTGCTGGAAGTCGTAGCCGACCTGTGCGTCGATGATCGTCTCGTCCAGCGCGCGGCGACGCTGACGCACGGCACCGAGGCCCGAGAATTCACCGAGGAAGGTCGAGCGATAGCGAACGCTGCCGCGCAGGTTGAAGCCCCATTTCTCGAAATAGGCGGTGCCGTTGGCGACCCAATCCGAATAGCCGGGGATATTCTCCGGCGGCTGGCCCGGCTCGGGGCTGATCTTTGACTTGGTATAGGACACGCCGCCCGTCACGCCAAAGCCCGACAAGGCCGAAGTGAAGGTCTCGAACGGCACCGTGCCGGCGAACTCCGCGCCATAGATCTTGCCGCCGTCGCCGTTGAACGGCTGGCTGATGCGACCCATCGTGCTGACCGGCGGGACCGGCTGAATGATCGGATAGCTCGAATAATCGAACGGCCGCTCGGCGGTGTAGATATAGTTGTGCAGCGTCTTGTGGAACAGCTGCAGCGCGACATAGCCGCTCCGCCCGAAGTACTTCTCGAACGTCAGGTCGAACGCAGTGGCGCGATAGGGGCGCAGCGCCGGATTGCCGCCGCTGCCGGTTACGATCCCCTCGGCCAGGTTCGGACCATAGGAGATGTTGACGCGCATATCGTCGAGCCGCGGCCGCTGAATTTCGCGCGCCGCGCCGAAGCGGATCACGAAATCGCTGTCGAAACGCAGCGACAAGCTGAGGCTGGGCAACACGTCCCAATAATCGTCGCCCAGCGTGCGCAGCTGCGGTCCCGTCGGCGTCATGATATAGCCGGTCGAATTCTGGTTGGTGTGCTGCGCCAGCACGCCGACATTGCCGGTCAGGCGCGCGCCGCCCAGTTCGGATTCAATGTTGAGCATTGCAAAGCTGCTCAGCACCTCTTCCTCGACCTCGAAGCTCTTGAACAGCACATCCTGCGCGGTGTTGGCGACGAGCGTGTAGACCCCGCCATTGAGCAGATCGAGCGGGTTGTAGCTCAGCATCGGGCCAAGGCCGAGATAGTCGAGATTGGTCGGCGCGAGGCGATATTGCGCCGGCACCTGCGCCTGCAGCGCGCCACCGGCGAGCTGGAGGAAATACTCGTCCGGCACCAGCGACTTTTCGCGATCGACATAGTTCGCACCCAGCTTCACGCTCTTGAAGAAGCCGCCGTCGAACTCCTTCTCGATCTCGGCGAGGTAGCTGAACAGCTCGTCATCGACGATGCGGTCGTTGTAATAGCCATGCTGACGCCCACCCGGCGCGCCGCCACCCCAGCCCAGCGGGTCGGTCAGCACGATCGTCGTCGGATTGCTGTAGTCGAGCACGTGCGACGTGAAATAGGTGCCGCTCTCGGTCGTGCGGAACGACAGGGTATCGGTCGCGCCGACGCCGCCGCCGGGGCCGGTGCCGGCGTTGGACTCGAGGATCAGCTCACGCCGATCGGTGCGCGACCAGCCAAAGTCCAAATTGACGTTCCAGCCGTCGTCGCCTTCATGCTTGAGGTTGAAGCCGCCCGAATACAGGTCCGCCTGACGCAGGTAGTTGTGGTTGTTGACCACGCCTTCGACGCCCGTGAACGTACCCGCCGTGATCAGGTTGCCGGTGGTTTCGACCCCGGTCGGCGACAGCGCCGCGCCGCTCCAGGCCAGCGGCAGCTCGATGCCGCGCTTGATCTGCGTGTCGTCGAAGTTCGAATAGAAGCCGTCGAGCGTGAGCTCCCAGTTGCTGCCGAGATCGGCCTGGATCGTGCCCGAAATCCCGAGACGCTTGAGCTGCGATGTCGTAACGAACGGCTTCACGCCGCCGACCAGGTTGATGCCCGCCGGATTGGTGGCATAGCCCCACGCCTCGAACTCTTCGATCTGATAGGGTTCGTCGACATAGGCCGCGGCCAGCGCGACGCCCAGGCGGTCGTCCATGAACTTGCCGACATAGGTCGCATTGAGGCGATAGCCCCAGTCCTTCGACCCGCTGTTGAGCTTGCCCATGTCGGTGTAGATGCCGCGCGCGCCGACCGCGAACACTTCCTTACCGTAATCGAGCGGGCGAATCGTGCGGATATCGACCGTGCCGACCAGCCCCTGCGAGGTCAGCGATGCGTTTGGCGTCTTGTAGACATTGACGCCGCTGACGATTTCGGAGGGGTATTGGTCGAACTCGATGCCGCGATTGTCGTTGGTCGAGGTCTGCGGGCGACCATTGAGCAGGGTCGACGAGAAATCGGGACCAAAGCCACGGATCGAAATGAACGAACTGCGGCCCGAAATGCGCTGCGAGGTCAGGCCGGGCAGGCGCGCGATCGATTCCGCGATCGAGGCGTCCGGCAGTTTGCCGATATCCTCGGCCGACACCGATTCGACGATCTGGTCGGAGTCTTTCTTGGTCGAAACCGCGCTCTCCAGCGCCGCGCGGAAGCCGGTGACGACGACCTCTTCGCTCTCCGCTGCGGGCTCCGTCGCCTCCTGCGCAAAGGCCGGCATCGCCAGTCCGGCGATCAGCATCGCGGCGGCGATCGCAGAGCCACTGGCCCCGGTGGAAAGTCGTGCGGCGGCGCGGCCGCCAAGCATGTGACGCATATAGTCCTCCCCTATGCCGGCCCCCTATTCTGGCCGGGGCGCACCCTTGCGGCGCGTTGTGCATAATATTCAGGGCAAGCGTCGCGATACGCCAGCGAACGGCATACGTATTCAGCGGCAAGGTCATGCTGCGTGTCCGCCGCGCAACATTGACGCCGCCCGGAAAGGCGATCAACGTCGAGGGGCCAAGCGGGGGCACATCCGCAGGCATTTAGGGGAAGTGTGCCTTTGGCCATGCAACGCAAGCCGACATCGTTCGACATCGCGCATCTTGCCGGCGTGTCTCAGCCGACCGTGTCGCGCGCGCTGCGCGGCGGACGCGGCGTCAACGAAGCGACGCGGATGCGGATCGAGGCGATTGCCCGCCGCCTAAACTACCGCGTCGACAAGGCCGCATCGAACCTGCGCAGCCGCCACGCCGAAACGCTCGCGGTGCTGATCTTTCAGGACGAAAGCGCCGACGACAGCGCGATCAACCCCTTCTTCCTCTCGATGCTCGGCTCGATCATGCGCGCCTGCGCCGATCATGGGCAGGATATGCTGGTATCGTTCCAGCAGCTTGGCAGCGACTGGCATCAGGATTTTGAGGATTCGCGCCGCGCCGACGGGCTGATCCTGCTCGGCTATGGCGACTATGAACTCTATCGCGCCAAGATCAGCGAACTGATCGCGCAGAACACTCATTTCGTGCGCTGGGGATCGGTCGAGGCGGAGGGGGCGGGGCTGACCGTCGGCTGCGACAATCATGGCGGGGGACGCGCCGCGACCAGGCATCTGATCGATCTTGGCCACCGTAACATCGCCTTTCTCGGCCATGCGTCGAGTCACTATCCCGAATTTCACGACCGTTATCGCGGTCATCTGGCTGCGCTGAAGGAAGCCGGAATTTCACCCGATCCGGCGCTTCAGGTCGATGCGCTGACCTCCGAGGAGGCCGGGGCCGCCGCCGCCGATGCACTGATCGATCGCGCGTTGCCGTTCGACGCGATCCTGGCCGCCAGCGACCTGATCGCAATCGGCGCGATGCGCGCACTCGCCGCGCGGGGCATCCGCGTACCCGAGGATGTCGCGGTGGTCGGATTCGACGATATCGCCGCGGCCAGCTTCACCAACCCGCCGCTTACCACCGTCATGCAGGACACCCGCGCTGCGGGGCGGATGCTGGTCGAAACCCTGCTCGGCCGGATCCGTGAGGAGCGCGTCCACGACGTGCTGCTTCCCGCCAAACTCGTCGTCCGCCGCTCCTGCGGCGCACCCGCCTGACCCAAGGATATATGATGGAAAAACCGCGCCAGGGCTTTTGGGGCCTGTGGAATATCTCGTTCGGCTTCTTCGGCATCCAGATCGGCTTCGCGCTGCAGAACGCCAATATGAGCCGCATCTTCCAGTCGCTCGGCACCAGCATTGACGATTTGCCCGCGCTTTGGGTCGCCGCCCCACTGACCGGCCTGCTGGTCCAGCCGGTGATCGGGCATATGAGCGACCGGACCTGGCTCGGTCGGCTCGGTCGTCGCCGCCCCTATTTCCTCGCTGGCGCGATCCTGGCCGCCTTGTCGCTGTTCGTGATGCCGCTCGCCCCGGCGCTGCTGGTCGCGGCGGTGATGCTGTGGGTGCTCGACGCTTCGCTCAACATCTCGATGGAGCCGTTCCGCGCGTTTGTCGGCGACATGCTGCGCAAGGATCAGCATAGCGCGGGTTATGCGGTACAGACCGCCTTTATCGGCGCGGGCGCGGTGGTTGGATCGATCTTCCCCTGGGCTCTCGAACAGCTTGGCGTGTCCAATGAGACGGCGGTCGGCGGGATTCCCGACACGGTTCGCTACGCCTTCTGGTTCGGCGGCGCGGCGTTGTTCCTGGCGGTGTTGTGGACGATCGTGACCACGCGCGAATTCAGCCCCGAACAGATGGCGGCGTTCGACGGCGCGCGGGCTGAAGCGGCAGACGACAGCATCCGCGTGCTCGCCGCGCGCGGCCCGTTGGCCAGCCTCGTCTGGATCGTAGCGGGTACAGCCGTCGCTGCGGCGGTCGGGTGGTTCGGGCTTGAGAAAGAGGTCTATCTGCTCGCCGGGCTGCTCGCCGCCTATGGCGTCGCCAGCCTGGCCGCGGTCCATCTCGCCAAATCGGGGCGCGGCACCAATATGCTCGCCAGCATCGTCGGCGACTTCGCCGGAATGCCGGAGTTGATGAAGCGGCTCGCGGTCGTGCAGTTCTTCAGCTGGTCGGCGCTGTTCATCATGTGGATCAACACCACGCCGGTGGTCGCCGGAGCCTTTTACGGCGCGCCCAACGCCGCCGATCCGCGCTATCAGGAGGGCGCGAATTGGGTCGGCGTACTGTTCACCGTCTATAACGGTGTCGCCGCAATCGCGGCACTGACCCTGCTCCCGCTCCTTGCATCTCGCTTCGGCAAGGTGCGCACGCACATCATCGGGCTGCTGTGCGGTGCGACCGGTTTCGCCAGCTTTTTCCTGATCCGCGATCCCCAATGGCTGATCGTCAGCGAAATCGGGATCGGGATCGCCTGGGCCTCGATCCTCGCCATGCCCTACGCCATCCTCGCGTCGAACCTGCCCCAGGCAAAGCTCGGCATTTTCATGGGGCTGTTCAATGTGTTCGTGGTCGTGCCGCAATTGCTGGTGGCGACGGTGATGGGGTCGATCATGAAGGCATTCTTCCCCGATCAGCCGATCTGGACGATGGCGTTTGCTGCGGGGACGCTGGTTCTGGCCGCGCTCGCAATGATGCGGGTGAAGGAGGCGTGAGCAGCCGTTTGCGCTGAGCTTGTCGAAGCGCCGGTCCCTCGCCCTTCGACAAGCTCAGGGCAAACGGCCGTTCGCTTCAAAGCGCAGAAAAATCGATCGGCCCATGCCGGTCGAGCGTGCGCGACCGATCCTCCATCGGGTATTTCAGCCCGGTCGCGCAGTTGAACACCACCGCCGTCTCATCCGGCGACACACGCCCATCGGCAACCGCCGCGCGCCACGCCGCCAGCGTCGCGCCACCCTCGGGGCATAGCAGCAACCCGTCGAGCCGCGCCGCATCCTCGACTGCTTCCAATATCGCAGCGTCGCTAACCGCCATCGCAAATCCATTGGAGTCACGCACCGCGTCGAGGATCAGAAAATCCCCCACCGCCTGCGGCACGCGGATCCCGGCGGCGACGGTGTGCGCATCCTCCCAACGCGTCGCATGGCGCTCCCCCTGTTCCCATGCGCGGACCATCGGCGCGCAGCCCTCGGCCTGCACCGCGACCATGCGCGGGCGCTTGTTGCCGATCCAGCCCAGCGCCTCCAGCTCGGCAAATGCCTTCCACATCCCGATCAGCCCGGTCCCACCGCCGGTGGGGTAGAAGATCACGTCGGGCAATTCCCAGCCAAGCTGCTCGGCCAGCTCCAGCCCCATCGTCTTCTTGCCCTCGATCCGGTACGGCTCCTTCAGGGTCGACAGGTCGAACCAGCCATTGGCCTCTTTCCCCGCCGCGACCAGCTTGCCGCAATCGTCGATCAGCCCGTTGACGCGATAGACGCGCGCGCCCTGTGCCGCGATCTCGCGCACATTGATCTCGGGCGTGTCGTCGGGGCAGAAGATCACCGCCTCGATCCCCGCCTGCGCAGCATAGGCCGCGGCCGCAGCACCAGCATTGCCGTTGGTCGGCATAGCGATGGTGGTGACGCCCAGCTCCTTCGCCATGCTGATCGCCATGACGAGGCCACGCGCCTTGAACGATCCGGTGGGCAAGCGCCCTTCGTCCTTGACCAGCAGCTTCGATGCCCCCGCGCCCGCCGCGACCTTGCGCAATGGGATGATCGGCGTCGCGATCTCGCCCAGGCTGACGATATTCTCCGCCTTCCGCACCGGCAGCAGCTCGCGATAGCGCCACAGATCAGCGGGCCGCTGCCTCAGATCGGTCGGGTCTACCGCATTGCGGACCCCGTTGAGATCATAGCGGACCAGCAACGGGCGCCCGACCCGCGACAGCCCCCGCAGCGTATCGGCGTCATAGCGCTCCCCGGTCATTCCGCATTCTAGGTGCGTAACAAAGGTCGGGCGATCGGCGGTGAGATTGTCGTTGTAGAGCATCGCGCGGGCTTAGAATGCCCAGGGCCGCTAGTCGATCCGCTCTGCGCGCCAACCTTCACCGGCAATCGTGCGCGGACCCACCAATCCACGATAGGCGTTGCCGCCATCGGTAAAGCTCAGTGCCGCACCGGATAGTTGCGCAGCTCCGATCGGACGGCCGTCGAGCATACCCGAAACCTTGCTGTAGCGCTGATCGATAGCCAGCCGCGCCAGCGTGCCGTCATCGCGGATCAGCTGCCATTCGCCTCCGGCAATTGCAGGGATGGTCCAGCGATAGACGCGCTTATCGGCAATCTCCCGAAATTCATCATGCGGCCAGTCCCCCATGTCGAATGCATGGCTCACCACCCGCGCGCCAGCCTTCATCTCATTGAGAAGTTTCGGTTTCAGCCGCTCGTTCAGCGCAGGCAGCAGATAGAGCGTGACCACATCGGCGTCGCGCACCGACACGGTGAACAGATCGTCCCGTACGAACCGCGCGCGTTCCTCCAGCCCCTCCAGCCGCGTGAGCGACCGCGCCCGCGCGACCAGATCGCTGTCGATCTCGACACCCAGCGCCGTGGCACCTCGCCGGGCCGCCGCGCGGGGGATTCGGCCGTCCCCCGATCCCAGGTCGATCAGCCGTTGGCCCGCCCTGAGACCGGCCATGTCGAGCATGCCTTCGACCACTTCGGGAGGAGTAGGGACATAGGGCACGTCCTTCGCGGGCCGCGCAACTGCCGGAGAACCCCAGAAGCAGGCCGATCCGATCAGCAAGATTCGGCGGGAAACGGGAAATGTCATGCCGCAGCGTGGCGGAGTGCCGTGTCCGTGACAATCGCGGCGTGGCCAATCGATCGGCGCCAAACGCAAAAAAGCCGCCCGAAGGCGGCTGTTTGTGATGGTTGCGGGGGTTGGATTTGAACCAACGACCTTCAGGTTATGAGCCTGACGAGCTACCGGGCTGCTCCACCCCGCGCCATCAAAGGGCGAACTACGCCCCAAAAAGCAAAACGCGCCGCGCCGAAAGCGCGACGCGCGTTTTGCGTATCTGACATTGTGAATGGGTTTTTCCAAATTCCACGGCCACCGGCTGCAATGCCTGGCGACGACCTACTCTTCCAGTGCTTGAGCAATAGTACCATCGGCGCAGTCAGGTTTCACGGCCGAGTTCGGGATGGGATCGGGTGGGTCACTGACGCCATGGTCACCAAGCAATGAAGCAGGTGGCAGTGGATTGGGTTTCAAATCGATGCGTGCACCTGAAAAATCAGGAAATTAAGGCTTGAGGCAACAACCACAATGACCACGCACTGGACTTGCCAGAGCTGTCATTGATGGTGGGACTCATCAAGCGCGAATAGGACAATTAGTACTGGTTAGCTCCACACGTTACCGCGCTTCCACATCCAGTCTATCAAGGTGGTGGTCTACCACCGTCCTAAGAAATCTTATCTTGAGGGAGGCTTCCCGCTTAGATGCTTTCAGCGGTTAT
>JBHYGP010000533.1:0-1742 GCA_051858935.1 Sphingomonas sp. | reverse complement strand
CATCCCCGCCGACCCCGATACCGCGACCGATTACGACTATGACGCGGTCGCCGCAGTGGTCGCGCACGAATATTTCCACAACTGGTCGGGAAATCGCGTCACCTGTCGCGACTGGTTCCAGCTGAGCCTCAAGGAAGGCTTCACCGTCTATCGCGACCAGTGTTTCTCGGCCGATCAGGGCTCAGCTGCGGTCAAGCGGATCGAGGATGTCCGCGGCCTGCGCGCCGCGCAATTCCCGGAGGATGCGGGACCCTTGGCCCACCCGGTGCGCCCGGACGACTATATCGAGATCAGCAACTTCTACACCGCGACCATCTACAACAAGGGCGCGGAGGTGATCCGCATGATCGCCACGATCTTGGGTCCGCAGAGGTTCCGCGCGGGCAGCGACCTGTATTTCGAGCGGTTCGACGGAACGGCGGCGACGTGCGAGGATTTCGTCGCGTGCATGGAGGAATCGAGCGACGTCGACCTGACCCAGTTTCGCCTCTGGTACTCACAGGCCGGCACTCCGCGCGTCTCGGCAACGCTGGAGCATGAAGCGGACGGCGCGCGCGCCACGCTGACGCTGCGCCAGAGCGTGCCGCCGACTCCGGGCCAGCCGGTCAAGCAGCCGATGCTGCTCCCGCTGCGCGTAAAGCTGTTTGGCAGCGACAGCGCCGCGCCGCTCGCCGACGAAAGGCTGGTACTGCTCAACGCGGCCGAGACGCAAATCACGTTCGACGGCGTCACCGAACGCCCGGTGCTGTCAGTGAATCGCGGCTTTTCCGCCCCGGTGATTGTTGACACCAACCGCAGCGCCGCCGATCTCGCCTTCCTTTCGGCGCAAGACGACGATCCGTTCGCCCGCTACGAGGCGATGCAGCAGCTGATGCTGGATACGCTGGTCGGTGCGGTGACGCAGGGTCATGTAGATCACGGCCCGGTGATCGAAGCGGTGGCCAACACCCTTGCCGACCCGTCGCTCGACCCGGCCTTCGTCGCCGAAGCGGTGCTGCTCCCCTCGGACAGCTTTATCGGGGACCAGCTCGCCGTGGTCGATCCCGAGCTGATCTATCAGAAGCGCGAAGCGCTGCGCCGCGACCTCGGGCGTGCGCTGGAACAGCAATGGCGCACGCTCTATGAAGGCGTCCGCGCCAACCGTTTCGAATATTCCCCGGCGGGCAAGGGTGCACGGCGGATCAAGTCGGTCGCGCTCGGCTATATCAACGCCAGCGGCGCGGCGGACGGGCCGGAGCTGGCGTTCGCCCAGTTCGAGGCGGCGGACAATATGACCGACCGGCAGGGCGGGCTGATGACGCTGGCCAATCTGACCGCCGACGCGGCGGATGCGCGGCGCGTCGCGGCGCTCGACATCTTCTACCAACGCTATCGCGACAACGGCCTCGTGCTCGACAAATGGTTCCAGACCCAGGCGCTGTCGAGCCGCCCGGATACGCTGGACGCGGTGCAGGAACTGGCGCGGCACCCCGATTTCACCTTGGCCAACCCCAATCGGGCGCGCGCGCTGGTGGGGGCGTTCGCAGTCAATCAGCGTGCGTTCCATGGCGCGGATGGCGGCGGCTATCGCTTCGTCGCGGACCAGTTGATCGCGCTCGACAAGCTCAACCCGCAGACCGCGGCAAAGCTCGTCCCCCCGCTCGGCCGCTGGCGCCGCTTCGACGCGGCGCGCGCGGCCAAGATGCGCGCCGAGCTGGAACGCATCCTCGCCCAGCCGGGGCTGAGCAAGGATATGACCGAAC
>JBHYGP010000532.1:0-1746 GCA_051858935.1 Sphingomonas sp. | reverse complement strand
ACGGTGATTACCCGGACCCCGGGCGGGTTCGGCGCGAGCGACGATTTCAACAGTGGTGCCTTCATCGTTTTTCTGAAGACCTGGGAAGAGCGCGACACCTCGACGGCGCAGGTCGCGCAGCAGATCAACGCGATCCTCGCCAACGAGCCGGCCGTTCGCGGCAATGCGCAGGTGCGATCGGCATTGGGGCGCGGGCGCGGGCAGCCGATCAACTTCGTGCTGGCGGGCAATACCTATGAAGGGCTGGTCGCCGCGCGGAACCGCATCCTGGCGGCGGCGGCGCAGAATCCGGGCATCATCAACCTCGATTCCGATTACAAGGAAACCAAGCCGCAGATGCGGATCGAGGTCGATACGACCCGCGCCGGCGATCTGGGCGTATCGGTCAACGCGGTCAGCCAGGCATTGCAGACCTTGCTCGGGTCGCGCCGCGTGTCGACCTATCTCGACCGGGGGGAGGAATATCGCGTGATCGTTCAGGCGGATGCCGAGAATCGCTCGACCCTCGCCAATCTGGCACAAATCCATGTCCGCGCGCGCGACGGGTCGCTGGTGCCGCTTTCCAACCTCGTCACCACGCGCGAAGTGTCCGGGCCGCGCGATCTGGGCCGCTACAACAAGCTGCGCGCAATTACCCTGTCGGGCGGCGTCGCGCCGGGCTATTCGCTGGGGCAGGCGCTGACCTTCCTTCAGGAACAGGCAGCGGAGTCGCCCGAGGTGCTGGCGGTCGGCTATCGCGGCGAAAGCCAGGCGTTTGTCGAGACCGGCGGGTCGATCCTGCTGGTGTTCGGCCTCACCATCCTCGTCGTCTATCTGCTGCTCGCCGCGCAGTTCGAGAGCTTCGTCCATCCCGGCGTGATCATCATGACCGTGCCGCTGGCGGTGGCGGGCGGGATGCTGGGGCTGTTCTTCTTCGGCAAGACGCTCAACCTCTACAGTCAGATCGGTATCGTCATGCTGGTGGGCCTCGCGGCCAAGAATGGCATTCTGATCGTCGAATTCGCCAACCAGCTGCGCGATGAGGGCAAGAGCATCGCCGACGCGATCCGCATGGCATCGGCGCGCCGTCTGCGCGCGATCCTGATGACCTCGATCGCGACGGCGGCGGGCGCGGTGCCGTTGATGCTGGCGAGCGGGGCAGGGGCGGGCGCGCGCTCCGCGATCGGCGTGGTGATCGTGTTCGGCGTGCTGCTCGCGACGCTCATCACCTTGTTCCTCATCCCGATCCTCTATAGCAGGCTTGCCAAGTGGACCGGTTCGCCCCAAGCCGTGAGCCGGGAGCTTGATGCGGCGATGGCACAGCCGCAACCGGCCGAATAGGCCGGGTCACAACGACTGGGGAGCGGTAATGGAGATTGCGTCCAAGGGACAGTTGCGGCTTGCGTTTCTGCGCTGGGCGGTGGTCACCGTTCCGTTCATCCTGTTGCTCGGCTTTACCTCGGCCCGCATCGCGCCGACCGGGGCCGAGAATCTCTGGTACCAGATGCTCGAAAAGCCGCCGCAGACCCCGCCCGACTGGGCGTTCCCGGTCGCGTGGACGGTGATCTATGTGTTCATGGGCCTCGCGCTGGCGATGATCATCAATGCGCGCGGATCGAAACTGCGCGGCCCGGCCTTGGTGCTGTTCGCGGTGCAGATGGGCGCGAACCTCGCCTGGTCGCCCTTGTTTTTCGGCATGCATCAGGTGTTCTGGGCGTTCGTGCTGATCGGGGTGATCCTGGTGCTGGCGCTGGCGACGACGATCAT
>JBHYGP010000531.1:0-1751 GCA_051858935.1 Sphingomonas sp. | reverse complement strand
ATCTGTACCCATTTCCACCCCGACCATATCGGCCTGGCCGGATGGCTGGGGCGCAAGTTCGATGCGCGCATCTGGATGACGCGCGGCGAGTGGCTGATGGGGCGGCTGCTGACCGCCGATGTGCGCGACGCGGTGCCGGACGAGCAGATCGCCTTCTGGCGCGCGGCGGGATGGGATGACGAACAGGTCGCGGCGGCGAGCGCCAAGGGCTTTGGCCAGTTTCGCCGCATGGTCGCGCCGATGCCGCTGGGCTATCGCCGGATCGTCGATGGCGAGGAGATTGCGATTGGCGATGGGACATGGCGGGTGGTGGTCGGATCGGGACATTGCCCGGAGCATGCCTGTTTGTGGAATGCGCGCGACGGCGTGCTGATCGCGGGGGATCAGGTGCTACCACGGATCAGCTCCAATGTGTCGCTCGGCGTGAGCGAGCCCGAGGCTGATCCGTTGGGCGAATGGCTGGCGTCGATCGAGAAATTGCTGGAGTTGCCCGACGATCTGCTGGTGCTGCCCGCGCATGGCGCGCCGTTCACCGGGCTGCATGCGCGGCTGGAGGCGTTGCGCGACGAGCATCGCAAGCGGCTGGATATTCTTGCCGAGCATCTGGTCGAGCCGCGCCGCGCGGTCGATTGCTTCGGGCGGATGTTCCGGCGGACGATCACCGGCGACATGCTGGGCCTGGCGACGGGCGAGACGCTGGCGCATCTGCGTCGGCTGGAGGTCGAGGGGCGGGCGGAGCGCGCGGTGCGCGACGGCGTCTGGTGGTATCGCGGGGTGGGTTAGGTTAGCGTCGCGTCGCCGGGTAGCCTGATTCTGGAGAGCGATGCGATGTGCGATGATCTGACAAACGCGGATAATGAGAAGCTTCTCAAGGGCATCAGCCGGCGCGATTTTGGCGCCATGGCGGGGGCTGCGGGGTTGGCGGCGCTGCTGCCCGCACCGGCCAACGCCAAAGAGGTAAAGGGCCGCGACGTCACCTTTGCCACGCCGGACGGGACCGCCGATGGCTATTTCGCCGCGCCGGTAAGCGGCAAGCACCCGGCGGTGCTGGTGTGGCCGGACGTGATGGGGATCCGCCCCGCGTTCCGCCAGATGGGCGAGCGGCTGGCGCAATCGGGCTTTGCGGTGCTGACGGTCAACCCGTTCTACCGCTCGGTGAAGGGGCAGTTTCTGCAGCCGGGCGAGAGCTATGCCGACCCGGCGGTGCGCGCGAAGATCGGGCCGTGGCGGGCGTTGCTGACCCCCGACGCGGTGGTGCGCGATGCGGCGGCCTATATCGGCTGGCTCGACAAGCAGAAGGAAGTGGACGCCAAGCGCGGGGTCGGCACCACCGGCTATTGCATGGGCGGGCCGTTTACGATGCGCACCGCCGCGGCGCTGCCCGGTCGGGTGCGCGGGGGTGCGTCCTTCCATGGCGGTGGCCTCGCGACCGACAAGCCGGACAGCCCGCATCTGCTGGTGCCCAAGATGCAGGCGCAGTTCCTGTTCGCGGTTGCGGAGAATGACGACAAGCGCAATCCGACCGAGAAGGAACTGGTGCGCAAGGCCTATGCCGATGCCGGGCTGAAGGCGGAGGTCGAGGTCTATCCAGCGAACCATGGCTGGTGCCCGCCGGACAGCCAGGTGTACGATCAGGTTCAGGCTGAAAAGGCGTGGGCGCGGCTGCTCGAGACGTTCAAGGGGTTGTGAGGCGCGCCTGATCCTCCCCCGCCAGGGGGAGGTGGCGCCGAAGGCGACGGAGGGGGAGGACG
>JBHYGP010000530.1:0-1758 GCA_051858935.1 Sphingomonas sp. | reverse complement strand
CCTGTCGCTGCTCTACCGGCTGACCCCCGACCAGTGCCGTATGATCATGATCGACCCCAAGATGCTGGAACTCAGCATGTACAAGGACATCCCGCACCTCCTCGCCGACGTGGTCACCGACCCGCCCAAGGCGGTGCGCGCGCTCAAATGGGCGGTCGAGCAGATGGAGGAACGCTATCGCATGATGGCATCGGTCAACGTCCGCTCGCTCGGGTCGTTCAACGACAAGGTGCGCCAGGCGCTGGCCAAGGGGCAGAAGCTCGGCCGCAAGGTCCAGGTTGGCTACGACCCCGAAACGCGCAAGCCGCTCTATGAGGAGGAAACGCTCGACCTCAATCCGCTGCCGCAGATCGTGATCATCGTCGACGAACTTGCCGATCTGATGATGACGGCAGGCAAGGAAGTCGAGTTCCTGATCCAGCGTTTGGCACAAAAGGCGCGCGCGGCGGGCATCCACCTCATCATGGCCACCCAGCGCCCCTCGGTCGACGTCATCACCGGCGTGATCAAGGCGAATTTGCCGACGCGAATCAGCTTCCACGTCACGTCGAAGATCGATTCGCGCACGATTTTGGGCGAACAGGGCGCCGAACAGCTGCTGGGCAAGGGCGACATGCTTTACATGCCCGGCGGCAAGCAAATCGCCCGCGTCCACGGCCCGTTCGTGTCGGACGAGGAAGTGATGGCGGTCGCCGACCACTGGCGCTCGCAAGGCGCACCCGATTACATCTCGGCGGTCACCGAAGAGCCGGAGGGCGGCGAGTTCGCACTCGACGGCGCGCCCACCGGCGAGGACAGCCCGGAGGAACAGCTCTATCGCCGCGCCGCGCAGTTGGTGGCGGAGAGCCAGAAGGCATCGACGTCATGGCTCCAGCGCCAGCTGCGCGTGGGCTATAACTCCGCCGCGCGGCTGGTCGAACGGATGGAAAAGGACGGATTAGTTTCGCGCCCCGACCATGTCGGAAGGCGTGAGGTGCTGATGGATCAGGACGGGCGGCCGTTGTGAGCTGTCAATGACCGGGCTCGACGACTCCATCCAGTCCATTCGAGACGGAACATCGCTTTACTGGGCCTTTTACGATCCCGACCATGTGACTGGAAACGAGTTGGTAGAAGTCAGATTCGAGGGCGTGACCCACTCCAACCCAGCCTTCATCGCCCCGCCGGGCTGGCAGATCGACCGTATCGAACAGAACAGCGTGATGTTTGTGCGCCGTTATCAGCCGATAAGCCGCGCCGCAGTTGCACTCATGTTGGAGGAGATGCTTCAACACGCGGCGACCCATCGATACCGCTTCCACTCGTGGCTCCACGGCAACGCCCTGGTGTAGCGTCGCCGCGCCCTCACCCCTCGATATCGAACAACCCGATCAGCCAGTCATGGAACAGCTTCACCGGCCGCTGCTCCAGCGCGCGGGGGCGGCAGACGAACCAGTAGCTGTACGGGCTTTTCACGCTCGGCTCACCGAACAGCGTCCCGATGCGCGGGTCGTCGGGGTCGATCCGGTGCGAATCGAGCATGAAGGCGATGCCCACCCCCTGCGCCGCGGCTTCGAGCAGCAGCGATCCCGAATCGAACAGGTCGATCGACACCGGCTCCAGGTCGGGCAGGCCCAAAGCCGCGCGCCAGATCTCGAAACTGTCGGCCATGTCGCGATGCGCCAGGATCGAATAGCCGGCCAATTCCTCGGGCCGTCCGATCGCCTCCGGCCCATAGGCCAGCCGCCGCGCCGCCACCGGGCGGATGCGGTTGCGGTC
>JBHYGP010000529.1:0-1782 GCA_051858935.1 Sphingomonas sp. | reverse complement strand
TCCTGCGTCTCCAGCACGCGCATCACTTCAGGCTGAAGGATGTAGCGGCCGATCACCGCCAGATTCGACGGCGCGGTCCCCGGTTTCGGCTTTTCGACCAGCCCGTGCACCTGCGTCAACGTCCCGTCGCGCGTGCCGGGGGTGATCACGCCATATTTGTCGGTCTGCGATTCGGGCACTTCCTGCGCACAGATCAGGTTGCCGCCGACCTTGTTATAGGCATCGACCATCTGCTTGAGGCAGCCCGGCTGTCCGACCATGAAGTCATCGGCGAGCAGCACCGCGAATGGCTCGTCCCCGACGATGTCGCGCGCGCACCACACGGCGTGGCCGAGGCCCATCGGCTCCTGCTGGCGGACATAGGCGATCGAGCCGGGCTTCAGCCGCGTATCTTCGAGAATTTCGAGCGACTTGCCGCGCGCCGCCATCGTCGCTTCCAACTCATAGGCGATGTCGAAATGATCCTCGATCGCGGCCTTGCCGCGCCCGGTGACGAAGATCATCTGCTCGATCCCCGCCTCGATCGCCTCGTCCACCGCATATTGGATCAGCGGGCGGTCAACGACCGGCAGCATCTCCTTCGGCATTGCCTTGGTCGCGGGGAGGAAGCGGGTGCCGAGACCACCAACGGGAAACACGGCCTTGCGCAGCTTCTTGATCGTCATTCTGTAATCTCCTGACGGAGCGAATAGCCGATCAGGGCCGTAGAACAAGGCCGGGCTTTGGGTTAGGCGCGCGGCAAACCGCAAGGGAATGGAATATGATGAACGACCTGACCAACCGCCGCGTCCTCGTTACCGGGTCTGCGGGCTTCATCGGATTCCATACCTCAAGCCTGTTGCTCCAGTCGGGCGCGAAGGTGCTGGGGGTCGATAATTTCACGCCTTATTACGACCCGTCGCTCAAGGAGCGCCGCAACGCGATCCTGTCCAACCACGCCAATTTCGAGCTGGCGCGCATCTCGATCGAGGATGGCGCGGCGCTGACTCAGGCGTGGAAGGACTTCGCCCCGGACGCGGTGATCCACCTCGCGGCGCAGGCCGGGGTGCGCTACAGCATCGACCATCCGGCGGATTATGTCGGCACCAACATCGTTGGCACGTTCAACCTGATGGAGCTGGCGCGGCATAACCCCGTCCGCCACTTCCTCGCCGCCTCGACCAGTTCGGTCTATGGCGCGAACACGGCGATGCCGTTCGACGAGATGCAGCGCACCCAGACGCCGATGAGCCTCTATGCCGCGACCAAGGGCGCGACCGAGCTGATGGGGCACAGCTATGCCCATCTGTTCGGGATTCCGACGACTTTCTTCCGCTTCTTCACCGTCTATGGCCCATGGGGTCGGCCCGACATGGCGCTGTTCAAATTCGCCGATGCGATGCTGCGCGATCAGCCGATCGACGTGTACAATAATGGCCAGATGGCGCGCGACTTCACCTATGTCGACGACCTCGTCCGCTCGATCGTCGATCTGGTCTCGGCGGTGCCGGGCAAGGAGCCGGTCGCGCATGACAGCCTGTCGCCCGCAGCCCCGTTCCGCGTCGTCAATATCGGCGGCGGCACCCCGACCCCGCTGATGGACTATATCGCCGCGCTGGAGGCGGCATTGGGCAAGACCGCGAAGAAGAATTTCCTGCCGATGCAGGCCGGCGACGTCCCCGCCACCGAAGCCTCACCGGAATTGCTGCGCGCGCTCACCGGGCGGGTGCCGACCACGTCTGTGGAGAAGGGCGTGGCGGAGTTCGTCCGCTGGTACCGCGAGCATGTCGCGGCGGAGCAGGG
>JBHYGP010000528.1:0-1782 GCA_051858935.1 Sphingomonas sp. | reverse complement strand
CCCCAGCCGTTCGGCGATCGCCCCGGCGCTCAGCCGCATGATCGCGTCGGGCGAATCGAGCGTGCGCTGGCGGCTGGCAAGGTCGAACAGAAATGCCTGATCCTGCGTGGCGGCGCGCAGGTCGGCGGCGGCCTGGCGCGCGGCTTCCTCCGCCTCGCGCCGCTCGGTGACCTCGAAACTGACGCCGGGAAAGCGGACGGGGCGCCCCTCGGCATCATGGCTGCACCGCCCCTGTGCGGTGACCCAGCGGACGCGCCCGCCATGATCGACCAGCCGATACTCGCTTGAGAACCGATCGCCGCTGCGAATCGCCTGGTCGATCTCGGCGCGGACGCGCGGCGCGTCATCGGGGTGGATATGCGCGAAAAAGGCGTCCACCGGCCCGCCCTGATCCGCGATCGCGGGATCGACGCCGTAGAGCCGGGCAAACCGCCCATCGGCGCGCACGCGGTTGGCGACCAGGTCCCAGTCCCACACGCCGACGCCGTTCGACGCATCGAGCGCCAGTTGCAGCCGCTCCTCGCTCTCGCGCAGCCGCATTTCCGCGACGACGCGCTCGGTGACATCGTTCGCCTCGACGAAGATCGCGGTGGTGGTGCCCGCCGCATCCTTGATCGGCTGATAGACGAAATCGAGCATGCGCGTCTGATCGACGCCATCGCGGGTGAGCCTGACCGGGCGGCCAGTCGCGCGAAAGGCAGTGCCCGACGAAAAGACCTGATCGAGCAGGTCGACGAACCCCTGTTCGACGATCTCCGGTAACGCTTGCGCGACGGTTTTTCCGATCAGGTCGCGCCGTCCGGTGAGTTCGGAATAGGCCGGATTGGCAAGCGCAAAGACATGCTCCGGCCCCTGCAACAACGCCACCGCGCCCGGCGATTGCTGGAACAACTCGTGCAGCCGCTCGATCTCGGCGCGCCGCTCGCGCTGCGACAGGACCGTAGCGGTCGTCTCATTCCCCTGATTGAGGATGCCGCAGACATTGCCATATTCGTCGCGGATCGGGGTGAAGCTGTAGTTCCAATAGGTTTCGCACGGCACCCCGGCGCGCATCATGTCGAGCCGCTGGTCGTAGGTGGCAAAGCCCTCGCCGGTCTCGATGACGCGCATGAATTGCGGCCCGACCACGTCCCAGATTTCGGGCCAGACCACTGCCCCGGGTTTCCCCAGCGCGCCCGGATGGCGCTCGGCCGGGATTGGTGCCCAGGCGTCGTTATAGAACAGCCGCAGTTCCGGCCCCCAATAGATGGCGGTCGGCATTTCCGAACCAAGACAGATGCCTAGCGCAAAGCGCAGCGGTTGCGGCCAGCTGTCCGGCGGGCCGAGCGGGGTTGCGGCCCAGTCATACTCCCGAATGCGGCGACCCATCTCGCCGCCTTGCTCCAGGAATCGAAGCTCGGAATACATGTGTTCAGCGTTGCGGGTTGCGCCCGCGCCTGTCAATGCAGGTGGGGAAGGTAATCGACCGAAACCAGCCGGTTAGACGGCAGGCGACCCTTGAGCAGGAGAATCAGCGTGAAACTGGCCAGTCTTAAGCAGGGGCGCGATGGTCGCCTCGTCGTCGTGTCGAGCGACCTCGCCTGGTATGCCGATGCCGGGCATATCGTCGGCACGTTGCAGGCGGCGCTCGACGATTGGGATCGCTATGAAGGCGCGCTGCGCAACCTCGCCACCGATCTCGACCATGAGGTGATTCCGCGTGAGCGCTTCCATGAGCGCGATGCCGCCGCGCCGCTGCCGCGCGCCTATCAATGGGCGGATGGCTCGGCCTATGTGAACCAT
>JBHYGP010000527.1:0-1788 GCA_051858935.1 Sphingomonas sp. | reverse complement strand
CGCGTCAATCTGACGCTGACGCCGCCCCGCCGTGGCTGGATCGTCGATCGGCGCGGCGTGCCGATCGCCAACAACCGCACCGATTTTCGCGTCGATATCATTCCCGATCGACTTGAAAATAAGGATCGCGTGCTTGCCACGCTGCGCGACATCCTCGCGCTCACGCCCGAAGACATCGCGCAGATCGAGGATGATCTGAAGGGCGCGGCAGGCTTCCGACCGGTTCAGGTGGCCGAGAATCTCGATTACGAACGCTATGCCGCAGTCAATGTTCGCCTGCCCGAACTTCCCGGCGTTGCACCGGCCCGGGGGTTTGCGCGCAATTATCCGGCGGGGGCCGCGATCGGCCACCTGATCGGCTATGTCGGCACTGCCACCGCCGAGCAGTATAAGGAAACCAAGGACCCCCTGCTCCTCACGCCCGGCTTCAAGATCGGCAAGGACGGGCTTGAAAAGACGCTCGAATCCACGCTGCGCGGCACCCCCGGCGCGAAGCGATCCGAGGTCACCGCGCGCGGCAAGCTGGTCCGCGAGCTTGAAACCCGCGCCGACGTACCGGGCAAGACGGTTCGCCTGACGATCGACGCCGGGCTGCAAGAATATACCGCGCGCCGTCTGGGCAATGAATCGGGGTCGGTAACGGTGATCGACATCACCAATGGCGACATCCTGGCGATGGTGTCGATGCCGTCCTATGATCCCAACGCCTTTTCGGACGGGATCAGCCGGACCGAATGGAAAATGCTGTCGCAGGACGACCATCTCCCGCTGATGAACAAGACGATGCAGGGCCTCTACCCACCCGGCTCGACGTTCAAACCTGCCACCGCGCTCGCTATCCTGGGTGCCGGGGTCGACCCCAAGCGCGTCGTCTATTGCAATGGTGGGTATCAGCTCGGCAATCGCCGCTTCGGCTGCCTCGGGCGTCATGGCCCGATGACGATGCACACCGCGATCGCGCGCAGCTGCAACACCTATTTCTACACGATCGGGCGAGAGATCGGGATTGATCCGATCGCCGTAGCGGCCCGCAAGCTGGGCTTTGGCGCGGAGTTCGACCTGCCCCTGCCCTCGCAGCGTTACGGGACCATGCCCGACACGGCATGGAAGCTGCGTCGCTACAAGCAGGCGTGGAGCCAGGCGGATACGCTCAACGCCTCGATCGGTCAGGGCTATGTGCTGGTCAGCCCGTTCCAGCTGGCCGTCGCGACCGCGCGTATCGCGTCCAGCCGCGCGCTGCTCCCCTCGCTGATCATCGACCAGCCCAAGCCGCCGCTGCGGCTCGATTTCCCGGAAGAGCATCTGGCGATCGTGCGCGCCGGGATGGACGAGGTGGTGAACGGCCATGGCACGGCTGGCGCGTCCCGCCTGCCGCTTGAGGGCATCCACATGGGCGGCAAGACCGGCACCGCGCAGGTCCGCCGGATCATGGACCGCAACCGCGGACAGGGCGGCGAATGGAAATATCGCGACCACGGCCTGTTCATCTGCTTCGCGCCGGTCGACAACCCGCGCTACGCTGCGTCGGTGGTGATCGAACATGGCATGGGCGGATCGCGCGCCGCCGCCCCGGTGGCGAAGGATGTGCTGACCTGGCTGTTCGACCGGCAAAAGGCGATCGACGCGCTGGCCGTGCTTGAGGCGGGATGGGGCGGCGATATCCGCGCCCGCATGGAGGCGAAGGAGGCGGCGTTCCGGGTCGAGCACGGCCTTCCCCCGCGTCCGACCCAAGCCGCACCGGTGCCGGTCCCCAACCCCGGCGCCACGCCAGAGGCTCCGCGATGAACA
>JBHYGP010000526.1:0-1793 GCA_051858935.1 Sphingomonas sp. | reverse complement strand
CCAGCCCGAACTGTCGCTGCGCGGCGACCGCGCGACGCGTCAGGTGCAGATGGCGCGACGCGGCGCGACGCCGGGGCCGATGACCATTCGCACGTCAACGACCGCGCGGGCACTCAGTGCAAGACCGACGCCGGGGTCGCAGCCCTATATGGCGGTGACGCTGGCCGCGACCGATCCAATCCTCGACGCGATGGGCTACAGCCGCGGCCGGTTCATCGTGGAGATGCCCCCGCTCGCGCCGCTGGTCGTGCCGACCTGGGCGGAAGTGCAGCGTGTGGTGGAGGATTGCCGGGTGTGAACCCATTGGATTCTCGGGACCGGAAAGATGAAGGTCGCGCAAAATCACTTACAATACAAGACTTGTTCTGTTCCTCCGATTGATTCACATTCGCGCTCGTACCCGGGCTGCGGTACGACGTTTCAACAAGCGAAAGGAGGTGATCCGATGTCTCATGGTTCAGCAGTGAGGTCGGTTCAGTTCGTTCGGGAGACGCGGCGCTAAGCGTCTGCAGCGGATGGAAGCCCTCCATCCGACTTGGCGTTCGGGAGGTATTCTCCTCCAATCAACGACGCCGCAGATGCGAAAGTGGTCCGCATGGTCTCCCGGGCTGGAGCTCTCCGGCCGCTGACCATGTCGGAGGTCACCGGGTGCCAGGGATGGCCCCGGTGGCCTCTTTCATTTTAGAGCAGGTAAACGACGAGATAGCGCCCGACGAGCGCTGCCATCACCGCAATGCTCGCTGTTCGGCCCCGCACCACCATCGCCGCAATCATCAGCACCGCGAGCACCAATGTCAGCCCGATCGCCAGCGGGTTGCGCAGCGCGGGTGCCAGCTCGGGAACCGACAGATAATAGCCAAGCTGGCAAACCAGCAGTGCCAGCATCACGCCCAGCACGATCCGCCGCACCCGAAAGAAATGGCTGTCCAGCTCGTCATGCTCCGCCGGATCGCGGGGAAAGACGAGGTGCGCCGCGAGATAATAGGCGCTGGCAAACAGCGTCACCGCCATCAGCGAGTCGCCGGATACGCTCACAACGTTGCGGCTGACCCACGCCGCCTGCCAGAAGGACAGGAGGTCGAGCAGCACGAAGATCCCGAGCAATGGCGTCAGCCACCCGATCCGTACCGTGGCACCGGGCCGCAAGCGCGCCTCGATCGCGCGCGCAAGGCCGCCCAGTACCTCGACAATCGACAGGCCGAGCAGCAGCCCGAACAGGGCGAAGATAAATTCGAACGCGCTCATGGATTTTTCCCCGCCGTCCACTATCCATGACACGGTCGCCCTGTCGAGCAAAAGGCCCGAAAATGTCCGACCGCATCCTCGTCTTATACGGTTCCTACCGCAGCGATCGCATGGGCATCCGCCTCGCGCGCTGGCTGACGGCACAGCTGAACGCGCGCGGCTGCGACGCCGAACTGATCGATGCGATGGCGGTCGACCTTCCGATGCTCGACCGGATGTACAAGGAATATCCCAAGGGTGAGGCACCCGAGGCGATGGAAACGCTGGCCGCCAAGATCAAGGCGGCGGACGGATTCCTGTTCGTCACGGGCGAATATAATTGGGGGATGCAGCCCGGTCTGAAGAATCTGACCGACCATTTCCTGGAGGAGTGGTTCTGGCGGCCTGCGGCGATCGCCAGCTATTCGGCGGGGCGGCTGGCCGGCGCGCGGAGCAACTCGATGTGGCATCCGACGCTCAGCGAGATGGGCATGGTGGTCATCTCCTCGACGTTGACCGTCGGCCAGATCGGCCAGACGCTCGACGCCGACGATCAGCCACAGGGGGAC
>JBHYGP010000525.1:0-1798 GCA_051858935.1 Sphingomonas sp. | reverse complement strand
CAGCAATGCTAGTGCTAGGATGTCCCGCATGGTCCCCGGCCCCTTTCGGTCCGGGGTGAAACAGACGCGGCGCTGGACGGCAATCCGTCCAGCGCCGCACTGTTTGGATTCTGCGGTCAAACGTCGAGATTGGCGACGCTGAGCGCATTTTCCTGGATGAACTCGCGGCGCGGCTCGACCACATCGCCCATCAGGCGCGTGAAGATCTCGTCCGCGACGTCGGCCTGATCGACCTGGACGACGAGCATCGAGCGGTTGGCCGGATCAAGCGTGGTTTCCCACAGCTGTTCGGCGTTCATCTCGCCCAGCCCCTTGTAGCGCTGGATCGACAGGCCCTTGCGCCCCGAGGCGAGGATCGCGTCGAGCAGTTCGCTCGGCCGCGCGACCAATGTCTCGCCCTTGGCGGCGGCAACCGGAAGATCGTCGTCGCCCTCCGCGACCGGAGCCGCTTCGTCTGCCTGCGCGGTCTTGGCCGACACGAGCTTGGCGATCTGCGCATAGCTGTCGGCCTGCTCCGCGGCGAGCGTGTGGAGCTTGCGCCCCTCGGCCGAGGTCAGGAACCCCGCCTCGATGATGTGATGGTCGGTCACGCCGCGCCACCAGCGCTCGAAATGGAAGCCGCCATCCTCGGTCACCCGCGCGGTCCAGCGCGCGTCGGCATCGGTGAGATCGAGCCGCTGTGTCACCGCCGCCAGCCGCTCGCTGCGCTGCTCGCGCGTCGCTTCGGGATCAAGCGCGCGGCCCAGCGCCAGCGCTTCGATGATCGAGGAATCATAGCGGCGCGGGACGTAGCGCATCAGCGTCTTCATACGGCGGGCATGATCGACCAGCCCCGCCAGATCGTCGCCAAAGCGCGGCCCATCGGCGGTTTCGAGCCGGTTGCCGCCAACGCCTGCCTCGACCAGATAATCGTCGAGCGCGGCATCGTCCTTCAGATACACTTCCGACCGGCCCTTGGTCGCCTTGTACAGCGGCGGCTGGGCGATGAAGAGGTGTCCGGCCTCGATGATCTCGGGCATCTGGCGGTAGAAGAAGGTGAGCAGCAGCGTGCGGATATGCGCGCCGTCCACGTCGGCGTCGGTCATGATGACGATCTTGTGGTAGCGCAGCTTTTCGAGGTTGAAGTCGTCGCGCCCGATGCCGGTGCCCATCGCCTGAATCAGCGTGCCGATTTCCTTGGACGACAGCATCCGGTCAAAGCGCGCGCGCTCGACATTCAGGATCTTGCCGCGCAGCGGAAGGATCGCCTGGAAATGACGGTCGCGGCCCTGCTTCGCCGAGCCGCCCGCCGAGTCACCCTCGACCAGGAACAATTCGGACTTTGCCGGATCGCGCTCCTGGCAGTCGGCGAGCTTGCCGGGGAGCGAGGCGATGTCCATCACGCCCTTGCGCCGGGTCAGTTCGCGCGCCTTCTTCGCCGCCTCACGCGCGGCGGCGGCGTCGATCACCTTCTGGATGATCGCGCGGGCGAGCGCGGGATTTTCCTCCAGCCAGTCCGACATCTTGTCGGCCATCAGCGCTTCGAGCGGCTGGCGGACTTCGGACGACACCAGCTTGTCCTTGGTCTGGCTGCTGAACTTGGGGTCGGGCAGCTTGACGCTGACGATCGCCGTCAGCCCCTCGCGCATATCGTCGCCGGTCAGCGTGACCTTTTCCTTCTTCAACAGGCCCGACTTGTCGGCATAATTGTTGATCGTGCGCGTCAGCGCGGCGCGGAACGCGGCGAGGTGGGTGCCGCCGTCGCGCTGCGGGATGTTGTTGGTGAAGCAGAGGACGTTCTCGTGGTAGCTGTCGTTCC
>JBHYGP010000524.1:0-1802 GCA_051858935.1 Sphingomonas sp. | reverse complement strand
CCGCTGGCCCGATCAACACGGTGGATGAGGTGTTCGCCGACCCGCAGGTGATCGCGCGCGGCATGGCGATCATGGCGGAGGGGCTGCCCGGCGTCGCCAGCCCGATCGTGATCGACGGGCAACGCATGGTCTCTGACCGCGCCAGCCCGGCACGGCCCGTGGAGGATTAAGCTGCCCCCGCGCGACATCGCGGTGGCAGGATGCGGCACCGCCGGGCTGGCCGCAGCCTTGCTCCTGCACCGCGACGGCCATCGCGTCACCTTGTTCGAGCGCTTCGACACGCCGCGCCCGCTCGGTTCGGGCCTGCTGATCCAGCCGACCGGACAGGCCGTGTTGCGCGAACTGGGGCTGGAGACCGAATTGCTGGCGCGCGGTGCGCAGGTCGATAGGCTGATCGGCCATGCAGGCGATCGTTGCGTCCTTGACGTGCGCTACGCCGCGTTGAAGCGGGGCGGGGTCGGCGTCGGCGTCCACCGCGCAACCTTGTTCGCGATCCTCCACGATGCGGTGCTAGCCGAGGGGGTCGAGATCGAAGCCGGTCGACCGATCACGGCGTGCGCGGACGGTCGGCTGCACTTCGCGGACGGCGCACCGTCAGCCCGCTTTGACCTGATCGTCGACGCGATGGGCAGTCGCTCCCCCCTCGTTCCCCCGACCCGCCCGCTGGCGTTCGGCGCGCTCTGGGCCGATCTCGACTGGGCGGGCGACTTCATCCCCGACGCGCTCCAGCAACGCTATCGCCGCGCCGACGTGATGGCGGGCGTGCTGCCGATCGGCACACCGCGCCATGCAAAGGGGGCGCGGGCCGCGCTGTTCTGGTCTTTGCGGTGCGATCGTCTCGCGAATTGGCGCGCTTCGGGGCTGGCCGCGTGGAAGGCGGAGGTGCTGGCCCTCTGGCCCGCAACCGCGCCGTTGCTCGACCAGATCGCGGCGTCCGAACAGCTCACCTTCGCAGCTTATGCCCATCGCACGCTGCGCCGCCCCGCCGAAGCCGGCCTGATCCATATCGGCGATTCCTGGCATTCGACCAGCCCGCAGCTGGGACAGGGCGCGAATATGGCGCTCCTCGACGCCTATGCCCTCATGCTCGGCCTGCGCCGGTGCCGCACACTGCCCGATGCGCTCGCCGAAACCGTCCGTCTGCGCCGCGATCAGATTCAGCTCTATCAGCTGCTCAGCCGGTTGCTGACCCCGGTCTATCAGTCCGACGGCGCGGCGATTCCGTGGCTGCGCGATCGGGTGATGGGGCCGGTGTCGAAACTGTGGCCGTTTACCGCGGCACAGGCGGCGCTGGTTAGCGGGACGGTGGGTCACCCGCTCGCCCGGCTCGGACTCGACGCCTGAGCCACCCGCGCAGCGCCCCCGTGCGCGCCTCCGTCTGCGCCGCGAACAGCCACGCTGCGGCGACCGCCATGAGCAAGATCGCCACCACCGCCAGCACCGCCTGAGCACCCGGCACCAGCCGCGCGTCCCCGACGATCCACCCCGCCGCCAGCGCCATCAGCGGAAAATGGATCGCGTAGAGCGAGAAGCTCGCCCGCGCGCCATACGCCGCGAGCGGACGCAGCGCGGCGATGCGGGGCGGGTCGCTGCGCAACAGCGTGAACAGGAACAGCGCAAAGCTGGCGGCCTCCAGCGGATCCTCGACCCCGAAATCGCCCGTCCGCCCCCACAGCAGCGCGGCAAGGCACAGCAGCCCGGCCGCAACCGGCGTCCAGCGCGACAGGCGCAGGTCCGGCCAGCGCCGCTCCGCCCCATGCAACGCCGCGCCGCACAGCCAGCTCAGGAAACCTAACGTGATC
>JBHYGP010000523.1:5134-10056 GCA_051858935.1 Sphingomonas sp. | reverse complement strand
GCGCAGCATCGGTGAGCCGGTAGCGCTCGCGGGCTATTGCCTTGGCGGCACCATCGCGGCGGCGGCGGCGCAGGCGGTGCCGGTACGCGGCCTCGCGATGATCGCCGCGCCGTGGCGGTTCGAGCGCTTCGGGCCGGCCGCGCTGGGACAGATCGATTCGATCTGGCAGGCGGCGCACGAGACCTGCGACACGCTCGGCCTCGTCCCGATGGAGGTGCTGCAGTCCGGCTTCTGGCAACTCGACCCGGCGCGCACGATTGCCAAGTTCGAAAAGTTCGCGCGGCTGGACCCGGCCAGCGCAGCGGCGAAGAATTTCGTGGTGCTGGAGGATTGGGCCAATGCCGGCGCGCCGCTGACCTTCGCCGCCGGTCGCCAGATATTCGACGATTTCTTCACCGCCGACCTGCCCGGGCGGGGGCAATGGCGTGTGGCCGGACGGGCGGTGGACCCGCTCACCCTGCCCTGCCCCACGGTCGAGTTCGTCTCGCTCACCGACCGCATCGTTCCCGCAGCCAGCGCCGTTGGCTTTGCCGATCAGCGCAAGCTGCGCCTCGGCCATGTCGGCATGGTCGTCGGCTCGTCGGCGCGACAGTTTCTCTGGCAACCGCTTGCGGACTGGCTAACCCGCCACCCCACCCCTAGATAGCGCGCACCCAAATCAGGAGCCTCTCGATGACCGAAGTCGTGATCACCGCCGCCAAGCGCACCCCCGTTGGGAGCTTCCTCGGCGCCTTCGCCGCCACCCCCGCGCATGAGCTTGGCCGCATCGCGATCGAGGCCGCGCTGGAACAGGCCGGTGTGAAGGGCGAAGAGGTGTCGGAAGTGATCCTGGGTCAGGTGCTGACCGCCGCACAGGGCCAGAACCCCGCGCGTCAGGCATCGATGGCGGCGGGCGTGCCCAAGGAAGTCCCGGCATGGGGCCTCAACCAGGTCTGCGGATCGGGCCTGCGCGCCGTCGCGCTCGCAGCACAGGCGGTGCAGACCGGCGACGCCACCATCGTCGTCGCGGGCGGGCAGGAATCGATGTCGCTCGCCGCGCACGCCCAGACGCTGCGCGCCGGCGCCAAGATGGGCGATGTCGCGCTGGTCGACACGATGATCAAGGACGGCCTGACCGACGTGTTCAACGGCTATCACATGGGCATCACGGCGGAAAATCTCGCCGAGCAATATCAGGTCAGCCGCGGTGAGCAGGACGAATTCGCCGTCCGCTCACAGAACCTCGCCGAAGCCGCGCGTGCCGAGGGCCGCTTCAAGGACGAGATCGCCCCAGTCACGATCAAGGGCCGCAAGGGCGAGACGATCGTCGATCAGGACGAATATATCCGCGCCGGCGCAACGCTGGACGGTATCTCGGGTCTGCGCCCGGCGTTCAAGAGGGACGGCACCGTCACCGCCGCCAACGCATCCGGCCTCAACGACGGCGCGGCTGCGCTGGTCGTGATGAGCCGCGAAGAGGCCGAAAAGCGCGGCGCGCCGATCCTCGCGACGATCAAGAGCTGGGCGACCGCCGGCGTCGATCCCTCGATCATGGGCATCGGCCCGGTCCCGGCGTCGAAAAAGGCACTGGAGAAGGCCGGCTGGACCGTCGCCGACCTCGACCTGATCGAGGCGAATGAGGCGTTCGCGGCGCAGGCGCTGTGCGTCGGCAAGGAACTCGGCTTCGATCCGGCCAAGGTCAACGTCAATGGCGGCGCGATCGCGATCGGCCATCCGATCGGTGCGAGCGGTGCGCGCGTGCTCACGACTCTGATCTACGAAATGGCGCGCCGCGACGCAAAAAAGGGACTCGCGACTCTGTGCATCGGCGGCGGCATGGGCATCGCGATGTGCATCGAGCGAAAGGGCTGATTCCCTCAAGTTCGATTCGATCAGCAGCGCCCACGATGCCTGTAATTTTGTGTCGCGGGCGCGTTGCTGCGTCGCAGCATTGTGGCAATGTTGCAACACGATGACGGTGAATCTGAACGGTCGAGGACGCTTTTGCTTGCGCTAGACTGAACAAAGCGGTTTCCTCTGTGACGAACCGGCATTCAGCCGGGTCGAAGGGGAATCATATGAACATTAGTCGTCTTCTGACGGCGACCGCGCTTGCGAGCGCGAGTTTTGCCGTTCCGCAAGTCGCCTATGCGCAGGATACCGCGCAGAGCGACGAAGCCACTGAGGCTTCGGCGAGTGAAGCACAGGAAGTTACCGTCGTCGGTTCGCGCATTCGTCGCAACCAGTTCAACGGTGCCGACCCGATCAACCTGATCACCCGCGACGAGGCGACCGCAGCCGGTTTCAACTCGACCGCTGAAATCCTGCAGTCGACCGCCGTCACCGGTGGTACGGACCAGATCAACGACACCTATGGCGGCTTCGTCGTCAACGGTGGTCCGGGCGTCAACACCGTGTCGCTCCGCGGCCTGGGCACGACCCGTACGCTGGTGCTGATGAACGGCCGCCGCGTCGCTCCGGCCGGTTCGCGTGGTGGCGTCGGCGCGGCCGACCTCAACGTGCTGCCGAACGCGATGATCGACCGCATCGAAATCCTGAACACCGGCGCTTCGTCGGTCTATGGTTCGGACGCGGTTGCGGGCGTTATCAACATCGTGACGCGCCAGAACATCAACGGCATCACCGCCGAAGCACAGCACAACATCATCGGCAGCGGCTCGGGCAACAGCTATCGCTACTCGCTCGTCGGCGGCTTCAGCACGGACAATTTCCGTGCGGCGGCATCGGTGGAATATTATCGCCGCGAAGCGCTCAAGCTGCGCGACATCGAATGGGCCCAGTGCCCGACCACCTATTTCGGCACCAATGGCAATGACTTCGGCTCCGGCGACTATATCGATCCGCTGACGGGTCGTCCGAAGTGCTTTGACATCAATAATGGCGGCGTCACCGTCAACACGATCGGTACGCCGAGCATCATCGCCGTTCCGGGCACCCCGGTCGGTGCGGGCGCTCCCGCAGGCTATGCAGGCGTCTGCAACCGCTGGCGTCCGCGCGCCGGTGTCGGCGGCCCGATCCCCGGCTATGAGTGCGTCGGCGGCGGTAGCATCGATCTCAACGTTCGCGACACGTTCGACCCCGACATGCTCGACGTCGATGTCGTGACGCCGGCGGAGATCATCACCGGTTACGGTGAAGCGACCTACGAGACGTCGATCCTCGGCAACGCCGAATTCTACACCAACGTGCTGATCAGCCGTCGCAAGTCGTCGCAGACCGGCCATCGCCAGCTGACGCTGGACTATCAGCTGGGCAGCCCGCTGATCCCGACCGAACTGCGCTTCGGCACCGCGTTCCTCGCGCCGCAGCCGCAGGTTCCGTACACCACGGGCATCCGCGTCTTCTCCAGCTATGGCACCTACGACAACTACCAGACGCAGGACTTTGTCCGCCTCAATGGTGGTATGCGCGGTGAGCTGCCGTTCGACTGGCGCTACGACTTCTTCGTCGGCAAGAGCTGGGCGGACTCGACCTACACCTCCGACCTGATCCTCGCCGACCGCCTCGCGCAGTCGATGCAGGTGAACGCGGCGGGTACGGCGTGCACCAACACCGTCGGCGGCTGCGTTGCGGCTCCGGCGCTGACTTCGGGCATTGTCGGCGGCAACGCGCGCACGATCGCTCCGGCATGGTTCGACTTCATCACCGATCCGGTGACCGGTCGCACCCAGTATCGTGAACGCACCGTCACGCTCGACATCAACGGCCCGCTGTTCAAGCTGCCGGGTGGCATGGTCCAGGTCGCACTGGGCGTCGAGAACCGCGAAGCGAGCATCAACGATCAGCCTTCGCCGGAAAGCGTTCGCAACAACCTGTACGGCTTCACCTCGTCGACCCCCACGGTCGGCAGCGATGGCGTGTGGGAAGGTTATGGCGAAATCGAACTGCCGATCCTGTCGGATCAGCTGATTCACAACCTGACGCTCAACGCCTCGGGCCGCTACACCCACTATCGCTCGTACGGCGGTCAGTGGACCTACAAGATCGGCGGCATCCTCTCGCCGGTCCGCGGCCTCTCGCTGCGCGGCAGCTACGGCACCTCGTATCGCGCTCCGGCGCTGTATGAGCAGTTCCAGGGCGCGACCTCGGGCTTCCTCAGCCAGAACACCGACCCTTGCAACAACTTCAACGACAGCACCACGCAGCTGATCCGCGAGCGTTGCTTGGCCGAAGGTCTGCCGGGTGGCGGCGCGTTCACGCAGAACAGCAGCGTTCAGGTTATCGGCCTGGGTGGTGCGGCAGCAGGTCTCGAGGCAGAAACCTCGAAGGCGCTGACCTTTGGTGGTGTGCTCGAACCGCGCCTCGGCGAATCGTTCGGCAACCTGTCGCTCGCAGTCGACTACTTCCGCGTGAAGATCGACAACGGCGTTGCGCAGCTCTCGGCAGCCACCGTGCTGGCGCAGTGCTACAACAACGTCCTGCGTACGACCTGCGACAGCGGCCTCATCACGCGTGAAGCCTATACCGGTCCGGGCACGGGTCGCCTGACGGTCATCCAGAGCTACGTGAACATCTCGGACGCAAAGGCTGAAGGCATCGACTTCACCCTGCGCTACACCCGTGAACTGTTCGGCGGTGAGTTCCGCTTCGGTGCCCAGGCAACGAAGTTCATCAGCCGCTACAGCCGTACGCTCCCGACCAACGCGGTCTTCGAACTGGTTGGCCAGCTCGAGAACCCCGAGTGGACCGGCACGTTCGACGTCGGCTTCCGCAAGGATGGCTGGAACCTGCGTTACGGCGTGGAGTGGGTTGGCGCGACTGACTCGAACGAGTACTACTCGCTGCCCGCGAACGGTGGCTTCTCGTACGAGGAGTACAAGTGGAACACGGACGACTACTTCCTGCACACCGCCAACGTGCGGTATGACATGAAGAACTATTCGTTCTCGTTCGGCGTTCGGAACATCTTCGACACCGAACCG
>JBHYGP010000523.1:0-5084 GCA_051858935.1 Sphingomonas sp. | reverse complement strand
ACTCAGGGCTACACGAACTTCGTCGCTGGTAACGCCCCGCTGTACAGCGGGTACGATATCCGCGGTCGCCAGTTCTATGTTGGCGTGAAGGCCGGCTTCTGATCGATCGGGGTCCTTCGGGACCCCGGTCCTTCACCGGACAAAAAAGAAAGGCCGGCGGTTCCGATTGGAACCGCCGGCCTTTTCGTTTAGATCGTGCCGTTAGAGCGTCGCCGTTCAGCGCGCGTCCTTGACCTTGGTATAGGGCACAAAGTCACCCAGCACGACGAAGCCGCTCCACGACCGCGACCCGCGATCGACCAGGTCGATCTTGTCGACATTACACAGCTGGCTGCCATAGATTTTGGTCACCAGAATATCGTCGTCGTTCAGCTGATCGGCCCCGCCGCGCGGGCGGTTGACGTACAGCTTCGATCCGGCGCGATAGACGATCGCTGTCTTGTCGATCACCGTGCTCTGGCCGAGCATCGACGTCGATACACAGCGCACTGGCTGTCCTGCGACGCGACCTTCGAGCATCTTGGCGAGTTCTGCCTCGCCTTTGGGGTTCACTTTTTCATCGGCCGTTGCGGCACCCGGCAGGGCCAGGGCGGCAAGGGCGGCGGCGGCATAAGCAATACGCATGGCGTTCCACTCCTCTGTTACCCAACATGGTACCGGTTCGCGCCTTTCGCAACGCTGAACCGAAGCTGGACCTATTGCCAGATCCGGTCGTAGCGTGCGCCCAGCCCGGTCAGCAGCTCATATTGCGACAGGCCCGACAAGGCCGACGTCGCGGGCAGGTGATAAGCAAAGGCCAGCCAGTCGCCCTCCCCCAGATCGGGCGCGGCGCTGACATCCACTGCGGTCAGATCCATCGACACCCGCCCGATCACCGGCACTTCGACCCCGCCCGCTATCGCCATTCCCTTGCCTGAAAAGCAACGCAGATAGCCGTCGGCATAGCCCAGATTGACGATCGCCACCGCGGTATCGACGGTCGCGGTCCAGATGAGATTATACCCCACCCCCTCCCCCGCCGGGACCAGCCGTCGCTGCAGGATCTGCGCCTCGGGCGTTACGACCTGCGCGATCCGCCCTGCCAGCGCGGGAACCGGCACCGCACCGTAAAGCGCAACGCCGGGCCGGGTCAGATCGAACGCATAGTCCAACCCCAGCGCTATCCCCGCCGAATTGGCCAGGCTCATCCGCCGTGCCGGACTGCGACCGCGCAATGCGGCGAATGCATCGCGCTGCTGCGCGTTGAGCGAAACGTCCTCATCGGCGCTCGCCAGATGACTCATCAGCGTCTCGACCTGCAGCCCGTCGAGCAGTCCTGCTGCGACATCCTCCGGCGAAATGCCCAGCCGGTTCATGCCCGTATCGACCATCACGTCGCACGCGCCCCCGCCCGCATCCCGCCAGCGCCGCACCTGCTGGACACTGTTGAGCACCGGGCGCGCATGGGTCGCCGCCAGCGCCTCACCCATGTCCGCGTCGCGCACACCATGCAGCACCGACACTGCAACGCCTGAATCGGCCAGCGCCATCGCCTCACCCCAGGTCGCGACGAAGAAGTCGCGGCAGCCCGCCTCCGCCAGATGCCGCACCACCGCGCGCGCTCCCAACCCATAGCCATTGGCCTTGATCGCCGCGCCGCACGCCGCGTCCCCGCTCATCGCGGCGAGCGTGCGCCAATTGGCGACCAGCGCGGCGCGATCGAGACGCAGGCGGAGCGGAGAGGTGATCATGGCGCCCGCCTAAGCCGGACTGCCCTGCCCGGCAATCACTCCTGAACCAGATCGCGTTCCTTGAGGAAGAAGACGGTGACCACCAGCGCCATCGCCACCACGATCCAGGTGTACCACAGCCCGGTGTACGGATCGCCGCTCTTGGCGACCATATACTGGCTGATCAGCGGCAGGAATCCGCCGAAATAGCCGGTGCCGATATGATAGGGGATCGACATCGAGCTGTAGCGGATGCGCGGCGGAAACAGCTCGGTCAGCAATGCCGCGACCGGGCCATAGGTCGCCCCCGACAGTGCGGCGAGCGCGACGATCGCGATCAGGATCAGCACCAGATCGACCGTTCCCGGCGTCACGCGCTCAAGCGAATAGCCCGAATCCGCCAGCGCCGCGTCAATATCGACCGACGTATTGGACACGACGGGAACGCTGCCGATCGCGACCGATGCGGAGGGCGTCACCGCCTGGGTATAGGGAATGCCCTTTTTGGACAGATAGTCCATCAACTGGCCGCACGTCGTCGATTGTTGCGCCGCGAACGGGTCATAGGAACAGTCTGGCCCGGACACGACTACCGGCGAGCGCTTCGCCGCCTCCGCCAGCCCCGGATTGGCGGCATGCCCCATCGCCCAGAATAGCGGGAACAGCAGCAGCAGCGTGAAGCCATAGCCAATGATGATCGGCTTCTTCCGCCCGATCTTGTCGGAGAGCTTGCCGAACAGGATGAACCAGAACAGCCCCGCCGCCGCGCCCCCGGCGGCGAGCAGTTGCGCCACCACCGGCTCGACCCGCATCGGCCCCTGAAGGAAGGACAGGACCGAGAAGGTCGCGGTGTACCAGATCACCGTCAACCCCGCCGCGATCCCGAACAATGCGACCATCAGCCGTCGCCAGTTGCCGGGATAGGTAAAGCTCTCCTTGAGCGGATTGCGCGCAATCTCGCCCGACGCCTTCATCGCCTTGAACACCGGGCTTTCGTTGAGCTTGACCCGCATCCACAACGAGATCGCGAGCAAAGCGATCGAGAAGATGAACGGCAGCCGCCAGCCCCAGTCTTCGAAACTGCCCGCAGGCATCGCAAAGCGCGTCGTCAGCACGACGGCAAGGCTCAGGATGAACCCCGCCGACACGCTCGCCTGAATGAAGCTGGTGTGATAGCCGGCCTGTCCCGGCGGCGAATGCTCCGCGACATAGATTGCCGCCCCGCCATATTCGCCGCCCAGCGCCAGCCCCTGCAGGATGCGAAGGCCGATGACGATCATCGGCGCGGCGACGCCGATGCTGGCATAGGACGGGACCAACCCGACGCCCGCCGTCGCCACGCCCATCAGCGTGATGGTGACGAGGAAGGTGTATTTGCGCCCGAGCTTGTCGCCCAGATATCCGAACAGCACCGCCCCCAACGGCCGGAACCCGAAGCCGACCGCGAACCCGGCCCAGGCATAGAGCGCCTCCAGCACCGGATTGCCGGTCGCAAAGAAGGTCCGCCCGATGATCCCCGACGCGGCAAGCGTGCCGTAGATGAAGAAGTCATACCATTCGAACACGGTGCCCAGCGACGACGCGGTCACCACCTGCCGCATCTCGGCCTTGCTCGGCTCGCGCTGTGCCAACGCCTCGTCCGCGGTGGTCGCCATGTCCAGAATCCCCCAATCCCTTTGGGGCAAAGGTTTAGCGGGAATGAAGGGGGCGGCAAGGGGCAACCAAATTCCTCCCCAGAACGCGCATCAGGGGGAGGAATTGGAAACCCGACGATTCCCTCCTAAAGCCCCCACATGCTCCGTCTCTCCGGCCTCAACCTCCCGCTGAACCACGCACCCGAAGCGATTCCCGCCGCGATCTGCGACCGGCTCGGCATCGCGCGCGCGGAGCTCAAGAGCTGGACCCTGTTCAAACGCGGCAACGACGCGCGCCGCCGCAACGCGATCCAGCTAGTCTATACCTTCGATCTGGACCTGACCGACGAGGCGGCGGTGCTCGCGCGTTTCCCGAACGACAAGGACGTCCGCCCCACCCCCGACATGGCCTATCGCCCGCCGGTCACCGTACCCGCAGGCTGGTCGGGCAAGCGCCCGGTGGTCATCGGCGCAGGCCCGTGCGGCATCTTTGCGGGGCTCATCCTCGCACAGATGGGCTTCCGCCCGATCATCCTCGATCGCGGCAAGGTGGTGCGCCAGCGGACCAAGGACACCTGGGGCCTGTGGCGACGCAGCGAGCTGAACCCCGACAGCAATGTCCAGTTCGGCGAGGGCGGCGCGGGCACCTTTTCCGACGGCAAGCTCTATTGCCGGGTCAAGGACCCCCGTTTCCTCGGCCGAAAGGTGCTGGAAGAGTTCGTCAAGGCCGGCGCGCCCGACGACATATTGTGGGAAGCGCACCCGCATATCGGCACCTTCCGCCTCGTTACCATGGTCGAAAGCATGCGCGCGGCGATCGAGGAGCTGGGCGGCGAATATCGCTGGCAGACGCGCGTCGACGACATCGAGCTCGATGTCGACCGCAACATGCGTGGCCTGCATCTCCACGATGGCGGCTTCATCGAAACCGATCAGGTCGTCCTCGCGGTCGGCCACAGCGCGCGCCCGACCTTCGAGATGCTTCACCGCCGCGGCGTGCATGTCGAGGCCAAGCCATTCGCGATCGGCGTGCGCATCGAACATCCGCAGGCGTGGATCGACACCGCCCGCTTCGGCAACTGCGCGAAACACCCCGATCTCGGCCCCGCCGCCTATTCGGTGGTGCACCACGCATCGAACGGGCGCAGCGTCTACAGCTTCTGCATGTGCCCCGGCGGCCGCGTCGTCGCCGCGACCAGCGAGGAGGGGCGCGTCGTTACCAACGGCATGAGCCAGTATAGCCGCGCCGAGTTCAACGCCAATTCGGGCCTGGTCGTCGCGATCGACCCTGCGCGCGACTATCCCGACGGTCCATTGGCAGGCATCGCGCTCCAACGCCATTTTGAGGATCTGGCGTTCATCGCCGGTGGCTCCAACTATAATGCCCCGGTCCAGCGCGTCGAAGACCTGCTGGCGGGTCGCGCCTCGACCGCGATCGGCGAAGTGGCGCCCAGCTACAAGCCCGGCGTGACCCCCACCGACCTGTCCGCCTGCCTGCCCCCCTTCGTGATCGAGGCATTCCGCGAGGCGCTGCCGATCTTTGGCCGCCGCATCGTCAATTACGATCACCCGGACGCGATCATGACCGGGGTCGAGACGCGCACCTCCAGCCCGGTCCGCATTACCCGTGGTGGGGATTTCCAAAGCCTCAACACCCCCGGCCTGTTCCCGGCGGGCGAGGGCGCGGGCTATGCCGGCGGTATCCTCTCCGCCGCGATCGACGGGATCAAGGTGGCGGAAG
>JBHYGP010000522.1:0-1802 GCA_051858935.1 Sphingomonas sp. | reverse complement strand
CCTCGGCTTGCCGCGCGGCCGCCATGCCGCCTTTTGCGTGATCTTGCTAGGTTGATCGGCGGCACCGGTTCGGGCAAGCGCCGGTTTCAGCCACACGGGCTCCAGCCCGGCTCGCAAACGTAAAGGGGCATCATATGAGCAACATCAAGAGCAACGATCTGGCTGCCGATGCGCCTGTGACGAAGCAGCCGTGGCAGACGCCGGACTTCGAAACGCTGGCCGTTCGCGAGACCGCGAACAATGGCCTGATTGCCCCCGGCGACGGCACCTTCTCCCCGTCCCCGACCGGAAGCTGATTTTCCGCATCCATGTCGTTTTTCGCTGGCCTCGCCTGCGCAGGCCCGGTTGAACGGCGGGACACAGATCGCCTGAACAGCATCGCCGTCACCCATGGCGGCGGCAAGGGCCGGGTCTGGCGTGGCGAAACCGCTGCGCTGGTCCTGACCCCGCGTGCGTTCATCCCGGAAGATGCTCTGGATCGCCTTCCCGCCGCCTTTATGGGCGGCGCTTCCCGGTTGGTGTTTGACGGTCGGCTGGACAATCGCAGCGACGTGATCGCATCACTTAACCTGCCTGCGTCCGACGCCGCCTGGCTGGGCGACGCCGCATTGGTGATGGCTGCCCTCGAACGCTGGGGCACCGATGTCTTGCCGCGCTTGATCGGTGCCTTTGCCCTGGCGTGGTGGAATGAGGACGATCGCCGGCTGGTGCTGGCGGTCGATGCCACCGGCGGGCGGGCGATCTTTGCGCATGACGACGGCCACAGGCTGGCGTTCGCGACGCGGCCCTCGGCGGTGCTCGCCTTTCCGGGGGTCGACCGGCGCATCGACGAAGCGGCGATGGCGCATCTGCTGCTCGCGCGGGCGATGCCCGCAGGCGCAACGCCGTTCCACGGGGTCTTTCGCCTGCCCCCCGCCGGGCTGCTCGAATGGCGCGCGGGCCGTCACGCCATCCGCCGCTACTGGCAACCCGATCTGGAGCACCAGATCCGCTACCGCGATCCACGCGACTATGTCGAGGCGGGCCGCGAGATGCTGGACCGTGTGGTGGCGGCGAGCCTGAGAACCTCTGGCCCGGTCGCATGCCAATTGTCGGGCGGGCTCGATTCCTCCGGCGTCGCGGCGACTGCCGCCCGCCTGCTTGATCCCACCCGCCTGCACACGCTCACCGCGATCCCCGACACATCGGTCGCCATGCCGTCCGAGCGCCCGCGCGCATTCTTCGACGAATCCGGGCTCGCCCGCGCCACGGCTGCTTTATATCCGAACATCGACGCCGCATTCGTCCCCGCGGGCGACCTGACACCGGGCGAAGAGGACGCGACCCGGCTGTTCTGGGAATTCGGCCTGCCGGTGCGCAACTTCATGAATTTCGGGGCATGGGCGCCGCTCTATGCCCGGGCGCGCGAAGCGGGTGCGTCGGTCGTGCTGACGGGGGCGTCCGGCAATTACACGCTGTCATGGCAGAGCGAAGCCCTGCTCGCCGATCTCGCACGGTCGGGGCGGCTGGTGGAACTGGCCCGGCAGCTGCGCGGGCTGCACCGTCACGGCTATCGGGTCGGATCACAGATCCGCCGCAACCTGATCGGCTATGCCGTCCCGGACGCCCTGCGCAGCGCGATCCGGCGGTGGCGTGGTACGCAGGATGACTGGCAGGCGCGCGCCTCTGCATCCGATGCGCTCGCGGCCAGCGTCGATGCGCGTGCGATCACCGACGCCACGCTCGGCGTCCCGAGTGGCCGTGATCGCGACCGCCGCCTGCGGCTCGCGTTCCTCGAAAAAAACTGGTCGCAGAACCAGTGG
>JBHYGP010000521.1:0-1807 GCA_051858935.1 Sphingomonas sp. | reverse complement strand
GCCGCAAATTCATCCGTTGCGCACCTCGAACCGCTCATGGTCCTTGGGTGCCATCCGCACGTCGTAGATTGCGGTCTCGCCGTCGATCCAGTGATCAATCACCTCACCATGCTGGTGCAGCCATGCCGCCCCTGCCCCGTCGCCGGCGGCCAGCGTCACCTGATAGCGGCGATGCCCGTGGGTCAGCCGCGCCGAGACCTTTGCGATCAGTGCCTCAACCCCCTCCCCGCTCAGCGCCGACACCGCGAGTACATCGTCGCGCTTTGCCGCCTCGCCCAGCACGTCCTCACGCGCCTCGCCATCGAGCAGATCGAGCTTGTTCCACGCCTCGAACCGGGGGGTCTCCGGGGCCACGCCGATATCCTTGAGCACCGACTCGACATCGTCGCGCTGCGCCTCGCTATCCGGGTGCGCGATGTCGCGGACATGGATCAGCAGGTCGGCCGACACCACCTCCTCCAGCGTCGCCTTGAACGCGGCGACCAGCTGCGTTGGCAGTTCCGACACGAATCCCACCGTGTCCGACAGGATCGCCTTGTCGATGCCGGGCAGCGAAATCTGCCGCAATGTCGGGTCGAGCGTGGCGAACAGCAGATTTTCCGCCATGACGTCAGCGCCGGTCAAGCGATTGAACAGCGTGGATTTTCCGGCATTGGTATAGCCCACCAGTGCGATCACAGGCCATGGCGCGCGCTGCCGCCGCTCGCGATGCAGCCCGCGCGTGCGGCTTACCGAATCGAGCTCGCGCCGCAGCCGCGCCATGCGGTCGCGGATCAGGCGACGATCGGCTTCGATCTGCGTCTCGCCCGGCCCGCCAAGGAATCCGAAGCCACCGCGCTGCCGCTCAAGATGGGTCCAGCTACGCACCAGCCGCCCCGCCTGATAATCGAGATGCGCCAGCTCGACCTGCAACCGCCCCTCGGCGGTGCGCGCGCGCTCGCCAAAGATTTCGAGGATCAGGCCGGTGCGGTCGATGACCTTACAGCCCAGCGCGGTCTCCAGATTGCGCTGCTGCACCGGGGTCAGTCCCGCGTCGAACACGGCGAGGGTAAGCTCACGATCGCGGACGGTCTCGGCCAGCGCCTCGACCTGTCCCGATCCAATCAGCGTGCCGGGCTTGGCCGCGCGGATGCGCAGCGCGACGCGCTCGACCACGTCGACCCCGATCGCCAACGCCAGGCCGGCGGTTTCCTCCAGCCGCGAGTCAGCGTCGCGGCTCGATCCGCCAAGATCGGGATAGACAACGACCGCTCGTGCCCCGCGCGCAAATTCGTCGGGGTCACGATCGAAACCGGTACTCATTGCTCAGCTTTCAAAAGGATCAGGCTTCCTCGCCATGATCGGTCAGGTCCAGCGGATGCGCCGGCTGAATGGTCGAGACCGCATGCTTGTACACGAGCTGATAAACACCATCGCGCTGCAACAGCATGCAGAACAGGTCGAACGCCGCGATCCCGCCTTGCAGCATCACGCCATTGACCAGGAACATGGTGACATTTTCCTGCTGACGTTTCACCGCGCCCAGGAAAATTTCCTGCAATACCGGGTTCTTGGACGCTGACTCTGGCACCGCATCTACGATCGACGCCACGTCCACGGCGCCCGACGGCATGATCGTCGAAATCGCGTGCTTGTAGATCAGCTGCGACTGTCCGTCGCGGCGGAGCAGCACGGAAAAATTGTCGAACCAGGTAACGATGCCCTGCAACTTCACGCCCTTGACCAGGAACATGGTCACCGGTGTCTTGGACTTGCGAAGCGCGTTGAGGAAAAGGTCCTGAAGGGACGTCTGCTTTTCGGCCATGAT
>JBHYGP010000520.1:0-1812 GCA_051858935.1 Sphingomonas sp. | reverse complement strand
GGGGCGGGGTAGTGATCGGCGGCGTGGTGGGCTGGTAGCCGCCGACCGGATCGTCCATCGTTTGCGTCATGGCCGGCGTCTGCGGCGTCGCGGGGGCGGGGGTGACCTGCGCGGCGGTGGCGGTGCCGGCAACGGCAAGCGCGGTCGCAAGGGCGATCAGCTTCATCAATCTTCTCCTGACATTGTTACGCTTCGGAGCGAATTGCTCGCCCCGCCAACGCGTCAGGAGTGGAATCTTTCCGTTTGAAGGGGACTCAATGCCCCGCGTCAAGCGAATAGCCGGCCGAGCGGACGGTGCGGATGATGTCCGGGCGGTTGCCGATATTGATCGCCTTGCGCAGCCGCCGGATATGGACGTCGACCGTGCGGCTTTCGATGTCGCTGTCATGTCCCCAGACCGCGTCGAGCAGCCGCTCGCGCGAGAAGACCCAGCCGGGATGCTCCAGGAAATGCTTGAGCAGGCGGAATTCGGTCGGGCCAAGCGGCACGACTTCCCCGCCACGCCGCACCTTGTGGCCGACCGTGTCCATCTCGATGTCGGAATAGGTCAGTGCTTCGCCCGCCAGCGCCGGGCGCACGCGGCGCAGCACCGCGCCGACGCGGGCAACCAGCTCGCGGGGCGAAAAAGGCTTGGTCACATAATCGTCAGCGCCGGTCTCGAGGCCGCGGACGCGGTCCTCCTCCTCGCCGCGGGCGGTTAGCATGATGATCGGCACGTTCGCCGTCTCGCTCATCCGGCGCAGGCGGCGGCACACCTCAATGCCGGACAGGCTTTCGACCATCCAGTCGAGCAGGACGATGTCGGGCGGCGATTCCTGGGCGAGCAGCAACGCCTCCTCGCCATCGGGCGTGTGACGGACTTCGAAATCCTCCCGCCGGAAATGATAGGTGAGGAGTTCGGCGAGCGCCGCATCGTCCTCGACCAGCAACATGCGCGCGCGGCTCATATCAGGCCTCCGGGACCTCGACGGGGTCGCGATCGGCGAGATACTGGCCGGTCGCGGCGAAATAGACCATTTCCGCGACATTGGTCGCATGGTCGCCGATCCGCTCGATATTCTTGGCGACGAACAGGAGGTGGGCGACCTCGCTCACCGTCCGCGGATTTTCGACCATATAGGTGACCAGCGTGCGGAAGATGCTGTCGTAGAAATCGTCGAGCCGGTTGTCGCGCTCGATCACGCGGATTGCACCCTCGGCATCGCGCGCGGAGAAGGCGTCGAGTACTTCGTGCACCATCTCGCTCGCCAGCTGCGCCATTGCGGGAATGACGGAGATCGCCTCGATCCGGTCGGTGCCGGTCGGGTGGATCAGCGGCACGCGCTTGGCGATGTTCTTGGCATAGTCGCCGATCCGCTCGACCACGCCAGCGATCTTGAGCGCCGCGACGCAATCGCGCAAATCGTCAGCCATCGGGGCGCGCAGGGCGATGACGCGCACCGCGAGTTTCTCGACCTCGGCCTCGATCGCGTCGATCGCCTTGTCCTTGGCGCGAACCTGCTTGGCGAGCGCGACGTCGCCGCGTTCGAGTGCGGTCATCGCGTCGCTGATCGCTTCTTCGGCGAGACCGCCCATCTGCGAGATCAGCGCACGCAGATGCTTGATGTCCTCGTCGAACGCCTTGACGGTATGTTCGTGTCCCGTCGCCATTAGCCGTACCTTCCGGTGATATAGTCTTTCGTGCGCTCCTGGCGCGGCGCAGTAAAGATCTGGTCCGTCTCACCATATTCGACAAGCGTGCCGAGGTGGAAGAACGCGGTGCGCTGACTGACGCGCGCGGCCTGCTGCATGTTGTGGGTGACGATCACGATT
>JBHYGP010000519.1:0-1826 GCA_051858935.1 Sphingomonas sp. | reverse complement strand
CCGCGCTGGCGGCCTATGCGAAGAAGAAGGGTGCACACATCGTCGGCCACCACGAAACCGGCGGCGGCGCGGGGCAGTATGAGGCGCAGTCCGACGATGCCTATCGCTATGCCGCCGCGAACGGGATCGAGGTGGTCAAGACCGGTTACGTCACCGATGCCGGGCAGATCGATCGCGTCTGGGCCGATGGCCGGGTGACGCAGGAATGGCATGACGGTCAGTACATGTCGCGCCACCACCTCAACATCGTCCGAACCGCAGCGAAGTATAAGGTTGCGGTCAATCCGCACGAGCCGATCAAGGATACCGGGCTCCGCCGCACCTATCCCAATTGGGTGAGCCGCGAGGGTGCGCGCGGGCAGGAATATAACGCCTGGGGCGAGCCCAAGAATCCGCCCGAGCATGAGGCGAATCTGTTCTTCACGCGCATGCTCGCCGGACCGTTCGACTTCACCCCGGGCGTGCTGAGCCTGGAGGGCAAGGGCGGCACGCCGTTCATGTCGACGCTGGCCAAGCAGTTGGCGCAATATATCGTGCTTTATTCGCCGATCCAGATGGCGGCCGACCTGCCCGAAAACTATGCGAAATATCCGGGCGCGTTCCAGTTCATCAAGGATGTCGCGGTCGACTGGACCGACACGCGCGTGCTGAACGGCGAGGTTGGCGAATATGTAACGGTGGTGCGCAAGGCGAAGGGGACCGGCGAATGGTTCCTGGGCGCGGTGACCGACGGGACGGCGCGGACGACGACGGTGAAGCTCGACTTCCTCGATCCGCGCAAGAGCTATGAAGCGCAGATCTATCGCGATGGCGAGGGCGCGGATTATCGCATCGACACGCGCCACGCTATCGTGATCGAGAGGAAGCGGGTGAAGGCTGGCGATACCCTGTCGCTGTGGATGGCGCCGGGTGGCGGCGCGGCGGTGCGCTTCGTCGCGAAATAACGGCGCGAAGTGAAATAAATTCACTTCGCGAATGGCCGGTGGTGGCTTAGCTTGGGCGTCAGACAGGAGGCGCAACGATGGCCACCACCTTCCAATTGAACGGCAAACCCGAAGTCTTCGACGGCGATCCTGAAACGCCTTTGCTCTGGGTGTTGCGCGACCATCTTGGGCTGACCGGCACCAAATATGGCTGCGGCGTCGCACAGTGCGGCGCGTGCACCGTGCATCTCGATGGGATGAACCGGCGCTCGTGCGTCACCCCGGTCGGCATGGTCGCGGGCAAGAGCGTGACGACGATCGAGGGCGCGAGCGGCAAGGTCGCCGACGCGGTCAAGACCGCCTGGGTCCAGATCGACGTGCCGCAATGCGGATTTTGCCAGTCGGGGCAGGTGATGTCGGCGATCGGCCTGCTCACCGCCAAGCCCAAGCCGACCGACAAGGATATCGACGCGGCGATGGCGGGCAATCTCTGCCGCTGCGCCACCTATGTCCGCATTCGCCAGGCGATCAAGGATGCGGCCGGTGTGAAGGGAGCACGGACATGAACGCAGTCGCCAATCGCCGCGCCTTCCTCTCGGCAAGCGCCGCGCTCACCATCGGCTTCACGCTGCCGGGCAAGGCGGCAAAGGCGCAGGCGGCCTCCGCGACGCTGACCCCCAATGCGTTCGTGCGCATCAGCAGCGACAGCCGCGTGACGATCATCGCCAAGCATGTCGAGTTCGGTCAGGGGCCGGCCACGGGCGTCGCGACGATCATCGCCGACGAGCTGGACGCGGCATGGGATCAGGTCGAGGTGGTCTTCGCCCCGGCCAATGACCCGCTCTACAAGAACCTCGCCTTTGGCACGATGGGCGTCGGCGGTTCTACCGCGATCCGTGAAAG
>JBHYGP010000518.1:0-1828 GCA_051858935.1 Sphingomonas sp. | reverse complement strand
ACCATCCCGACCAGCTCGGCGCGGCTGGTCAACGGGGTGCTCGACGGCCCGCTGTCCTCGGCCTTCATCAATCGCCCGCGCACGGCTGGCCTTACCTTCACCGTGCGTTACTAAGGAACTCCAACGGGCGGCGGCACGCGCGACGCGGGCCGCCGCCACTTCTGACAGGCTGGAGATTATATCGATGCAGTTCGGTGTCGGGCGTACAATGGCGATCATGGCGATCGCGGTCGGCCTTGCCCTGACACCGTCAGCGGCGGCGCAGACCGACGCTCCCGTAACCGCAGCCGATATCGAGCGCGCGTCGCAATTCTATCCCGCCAATGTCCGCAAGCTGGTGCGCAATGCCGCGCCGACGCCCAACTGGATCGGCCAAAGCGACCATTTCTGGTATCGGCATGAGATCGAGGGCGGGGTCCGCTTCGTCACCGTCAACGCCGCAACCGGCAAGGCCGAGCCGGCGTTCGACCATGCGGGCGTAGCCGCGATGCTGTCGCGGGAATTGGGCCGCGCGGTCGCGCCGGTCCAGCTGCCGTTCGGGGCGATCAGCTACTCCGCTGACCTCAAGACCGTTTCGTTCACCGTCGACAAGCGGACCTTCGCGTGCAACCGCGCGGCAACGCAATGCAGCGATACGCCCGCCGCTGCGACCGACCCGGCGACCGTGGTGTCGCCGGATGGACGCCAGGCGCTATTCGAGCGGGACCATAATCTGTGGCTGCGCGATGCCGCGACCGGAGCGGAGCGGGCGCTGACCAGGGACGGCAGCGCCGACTTCCCCTATCGCTACACCGCCTACAAGACGACCTTTGTCGAGGAGCGGCGCGGGCAGGTGCCAGCCGTCTATCCCGGCGCGACCTGGTCGCCCGACGGCCGCTACATCCTCGCGATCCGCACCGACAATCGCGGGGTGAAGACCGCGCCCTATGTCACCGAATTCCTACCGCCGGATGCGCCGCGCCCGATCGCGCACCAGATGCCGATGCCAACCCCGGCAGACGCGCCGGAGAAGCGGTATCGGCTGGTGCTGATCGACCTCACGGATGGCGGCGTCGTTCCGGTCGATGGCGGGGCATTGGGGTTCAATGACTATGCCCCCTATTGGGCGCTGGTCGGTGAGCCGGGCTGGGACATGGCGGACAATGCGCTCTACCTCGCCACCTCGACCCGCGACTCCCGCGCGCTCGGACTTGTCGCGGTCGATCTCGACACCGGCAGGAGCCGCACGGTAGTCGAGGAGCGCGACGCGCAGTTCCTCAACCTCAACCCGTTCGACTATCACGTCCCGAACGTCCGCCTATTGGCGAAGCGTGACGAGATCCTGTGGTGGTCGCAGCGCAGCGGGTGGGGGCATCTCTACCGCTATGACGCCAAGACCGGCGCGCTCAAGAATGCGGTGACGGCGGGCGACTGGTCGGTGTTCGACATCGTCCGCGTCGATGAAGCGGCGGGACAAGTCTATTTCACCGCAGGCGGGCGCGAGGCGGGACGCAATCCCTATTATCGCCACCTCTATCGCGTTTCACTGGACGGCGGCACGCCGCAGCTGCTGACGCCCGAGGACGCCGATCATAGCTTTATCAACTACCCCGCGCGCGGCCTGAACGGCCATTGGGACACGCCCATGCCGCGGATCTCGCCGAGCGGGCGCTATTTCGTCGATACCCATTCGACGATCGCCACGCCCCCGGTGACGGTGATCCGCGCCGCCGATGGGCGCTTCGTGGCAAAGCTGGTCGAGGCCGATGCCAGCGCGTTGCGCGCGACCGGCTGGACCCCGCCCGAGCGGCTCGTCGCGAAGAGTGCGGATGGCAAGCACGACATCTAT
>JBHYGP010000517.1:0-1829 GCA_051858935.1 Sphingomonas sp. | reverse complement strand
CGTCGCGATCTGCGGTGCCCAGAGCGCGGCAGGGGGGCGGTGGTGCGGGGTCGCGGTCCAGTCGGGGTGGCTCAGATAGGCGGCGCGGTCGGGAGTCAGTTTGGCATTCGCCTCACGCAGGAAGCGGTCGGCATGGCCGACAAGGTGGAGCAAGGCGCGGGGCACGTGGATCGGGATCGGGCGCTTGCCGACCGCGCCGCCGACCAGCCGGGCGAATTCGGCATGGCTGTAGCCGCCATCGACCCCGTCATCGCATTCATAGATGTGGCGACCGCTGTCCGTCTCCGCCATCGCCACCAGCAGCCGGGCGAGGTCGTGGACATGGACCAGCGACACGCGGCCTGCGGGTGGCAGCACCACGAAGCCGAACTTCGCCATGCGGAAGATGTCGCGCATCTCCATGTCGCCCGGCCCATAGACGCCGGGCGGGCGGACCATGGTCCAGTCGAGGCCGGATTTGCGCACTTCGTCCTCGGCGCGTTCCTTCGATCGGCCATAGTCGGACAGTTGCGGCTCACGCGCCGAGAGCGACGAGACATGGACGAAGCGGCGCACGCCCATCGACGCGGCGGCGGCGGCCATGCGCGTGGTGCCGTGGACATTGCCGTTGATGAAGCCGGCGGGGCTGGGGGCGTTGACCACCCCGGCGATGTGGATCACCGCGTCGGCACCGCTGGCGAGTCGGGCGAGCGCATCTTCGCTGTCGAGATTGCCAGCGATCCAGGTGACGCCATCGCGTGGCGGCTGGTCGCGCCGGGTGAGCGCGCGGACGCGGTGGCCACGGGCGAGGGCGTGGTCGACCGTAGCCTTGCCGACGAAGCCGGTGGCGCCGGTGAGGGCGAGGGTTTTCATAAGCCCCTCCCCTTCAGGGGAGGGGTTGGGGGTGGGGCGGTGACTGTCTCACCGAGCCCGTTCGCCAAGAAGATGGGCCCCACCCCAACCCCTCCCCTGAAGGGGAGGGGCTTAAAGTGCCTCCAGCCAATCACAACAGAACCATGTGGTTGCGATGCACCAAGGTGGAACGCGGCGCATAGCCGAGGATGTCGCCCTGGTCGTCGCTGCGCGTGCCGAGGATCGCTTGCGCCTCGCCCGCATCATATTCGGCGAGGCCGCGCGCGATCGGGCCGTTGGGGCCTTCGATGGTCACGAGGTCGCCGCGGAAGAACATGCCGCGCACCGCAGTCGCGCCGATCGCGAGCAGGCTGCGCCCTTCGGTCAGCGCGGCGGCGGCGCCGGCGTCGATCGCGATGCTGCCCTTGGCGGTGAGGCGACCCGCCAGCCAGGCTTTCCGGGCGCGCGTCCGTTTTTCGGGGAGGAAGATGGTGTGGCGGGCGTCGGCGGAGAGCGGGCGGTCGATGCGGCCGCTGGCGATGGCGAGGCTGACCCCGGCGCTCGCCGCGATCCGCGCCGCTTCGATCTTCGACACCATGCCGCCCGACCCCATGCCGGAGGCGGAGCCGCGATCGGCCATCCCCTCGATCCGTGCGTCGATCTGCGTGACCTGCGCGATATGCTGCGCGCCGGGGAGGGCGGGGTTGCGGTCGTAGAGGCCGTCGATGTCGCTGAGCAGCACCACGCCGTTGGCGTCGGCGGCTTGCGCGACGCGCGCGGCGAGGCGGTCATTGTCGCCGAAGCGGATTTCAGCGGTGGCGACGCTGTCATTTTCGTTGATGATCGGCACCACGCCGAGGCTGAGCAGGCGGCCCAGCGTCGCAGCGGCGTTGAGGTAGCGGCGGCGATCCTCGAGATCGTCGAGCGTGACCAGCATCTGCGCGGCGGTGAGGCCGTTCGCGGCCAGCACTTCGGCCCAGACCTGGCTGAGCGCGATC
>JBHYGP010000516.1:0-1831 GCA_051858935.1 Sphingomonas sp. | reverse complement strand
CTGAGCGGCCGTGCAGCGACCCGTGGGATCGCATCGAGGACAGCCTCGACACGCTAATCCCGCCGAGCGCGAACCAGCCCTATGATATGCACGAGCTGATCCGCAAAACGGTCGACGAAGGCGACTTTTTCGAGGTGCAGCCGACGCACGCGGGCAACATCCTGATCGGCTTTGGGCGGATCGAGGGGCGGACCGTCGGCATCGTTGCGAACCAGCCGATGGTGCTGGCGGGCGTGCTCGACATCAATTCGAGCAAGAAGGCGGCGCGGTTCGTGCGCTTTTGCGACGCGTTCGAGATCCCGATCGTGACCTTCGTCGACGTGCCGGGCTTCCTGCCGGGCGTCGGGCAGGAGCATAGCGGCATCATCAAGCACGGCGCGAAGCTGCTGTTCGCCTATGCCGAGGCGACGGTGCCCAAGATCACGGTGATCACGCGCAAAGCCTATGGCGGGGCGTATGACGTGATGGCGTCGAAGCATTTGCGCGGCGATTTGAACTATGCCTGGCCGACCGCCGAGATTGCGGTGATGGGTGCGAAGGGCGCGGTCGAGATCATCTTCCGCGGGCGCACGCCGGAAGAGATTGCCGAGAAGACTGCGGAATATGAAGCGCGCTTCGCCAACCCGTTCGTCGCGGCGAGCAAGGGGTTTGTGGACGAGGTGATCATGCCGCATTCGACGCGGCGGCGAATTGCGCTGGGGCTACGGAAGTTGAGGAACAAGAGCCTCGAGAATCCGTGGAAGAAGCATGATAATATTCCGCTGTGAGTAAGGATGCCCTCATCGCTGCTGGCCTCGTCGTGGGTGGACTTTGGTTGTCGATCCATTGTTTGCGCGGCGCTATTTCGGCGCAACGTAGCGGCATCGCCAGAACGCACCCGTTTGGGCATGGGGTCAGGCGAGGTCGCCCAGGTTTCTCGTCAACAGTGTTTGCGAGCTACGTCGCGTCACTGATCGGGATGATCTTTGTTGTCGTAGGAGCAGGCATGCTGGTCGTCCCCTTGATAAGCACCGACCTGTGACACGCGGTCGCCTCAATCATGTCGGCATCGCGCTGGCGGGTGCGGTAGCGCTGTTGGCAGGCTGTCAGCAGGCGCCCGAGACCGGCAACACGACCGCGCCGACGCCATCTGCTACCCCGACACCGACCGGCGTGCGCGCCTTGCCTGAGGCTGAGCAGCTCAAGCTCGCCTTCCGCACCGCCTATGGCAAGGATGGTGCGGCGCAGGTGCAGGAAGACGATGCCGGTGTCATCAATGTGAAGCCGGGCCACCTGTTGTGGGTCGGCGACACGGCGGTGCTGTTGAGCCCCGGCGCGAACGAGTCCGATTGCCATGCCTGTTCGGGCGCGCTGGCGATCGCTTATCTCAAGCCTCAGGGCGACGGGTTTGCGGTGACGGGCAAATGGCCGACCCTGGTCCGTGGCTCAGGTTGGGGCGCGGAGCCGGAATGGCGGGTGACGAATGAGTTCACCGAAAACCCGGCGATCTATGTCGAGAGCGGTGACACGGCCCAGGGCTATTCGTGCGGCGGGGCGTCGATCACCGAGTTGAAGCCCGAGGGGCCGGTGCAGTCGGAGCGGGTATGGCTGTCGGCGTCGAACGAGGGCGCGGTCGATGAGACGACCGGCAAGACCTTTGGTGGCGAGCCGCTGATCCGGCTTGAGGGCAAGATTACCGATATCGTGAAGGGCAAGTCGTTTGCGGTGCAGGCGAGCGGCACGGCGAAATTCGTCGAACGCTATGCATATCGCGATGGCAAGTTCGTGCCGCTGCAGAAGGAGTCGCGGCTGTCATGTTGAACGGGTTCGACTTTCAGTCCCCCTCCCGCTT
>JBHYGP010000515.1:0-1847 GCA_051858935.1 Sphingomonas sp. | reverse complement strand
GGGATCGAGCGCCCTGCCGACTGGCGCGATCGGGTGCGCATCGGCGCCGACCGCAAGCAGAGCGGAACCGCGCGCGAGAATCTAACGGGAATCGGTCTCGACCTTCCCGACACGCTGGGCGAACGCCACCGCGCGCTGGTCGATTTCCACGCCCCCGGGCTGCGCGCCCTGCTCGGCTACAGCTGAAGGATCCGCTGGTGACCATCCACGCCACCCCGATCCTCGCCGAAGCCGAGCGCCTTGCCGCCGACGGCAAGCTCGAAACCGCCGCCCAGCACGTCATGGGCCATTTGCGCACCAGCCCCGGCGATCCGCGCGCGCTCGCGTTGCTCGGAACGATCGCGATGCAGCTCGGCGCACTGGTCCAGGCCGAGCAATTCCTGCGTCAAGCGCTCGCCCGCGGCGCGACCGGACTCGACGTCCGCCGCAACCTCGCCTCGATCCTCAATCAACAGGAGCGGATCGACGAAGCCGCCGCCCTGTTCGAGCAGCTGGCGGCAGAGACGGGTGACCCCGCCATATCCGGCATGCGCGCGCTCGCGCTCGACAAGCTGGGTCGCAACGACGCGGCGATGGAGATTCACGCCCGGCTTGCTACCGAGAACCCCGGTCGCCCGCCCTTCTGGATCGGCTATGGCCACGCCTTGCGCGCCGCTGGCCGGGTGCCGGAGGCGATCGACGCCTATCGCCATGCCATCGCCGCCGATGCCGAGATCGGCGAAGCCTGGTGGGGCCTCGCCAGCATCAAGCAAAAGATACTGACCGACGCCGACATCGTGGCAATGCGCGCAATGCTCGGACTCGCGATCGACGTCCGCAACACCGCCCCGCTCCACTTCGCGCTCGCCCGCGCGCTGCACGACCGCGAATCCTATGAAGAGGCGTTCGCCCATTATGCCGAGGGCAACCGCCAGCGCGCGGAGAGCATCGGCTACGACGCGCGCGAACTGACCGCCGAAGTCGCCGAGGTCGAGCGCCATGTCGACGCCAATTTCATCGCCGCGCTTCAGCGTGAAGCCGTGGGCGACGCGACGCCGATCTTCATCGTCTCGCTCCCGCGCTCCGGCTCGACCCTGCTCGAACAGATGCTGGGCAGCCATAGCCAGATCGAGGCGGTCGGCGAGCTGCCCTATATTCCCGCCATCCTGCGCAGCGCGATGGAGATGGCGACGCGGCGCGGCAAGGCCACCGTGCCTCAGGTGATCGCAGGGCTACCGGCTCAGGTCGCCGTGGCGATGGGCCAGGATTACCTCCGCCGCGCGTCGCTCCACCGCAAGACCGACCGCCCCTTCTTCGTCGACAAGCTCCCGCACAACTGGAGCAACATCCTCTTCATCAAGCGGATCCTGCCCCAGGCGAAGTTCATCGACATCCGCCGCCCGGCGATGGACTGCTGCTTCTCCAACTTCACCCAATCCTTCTCGACCGCGCACGCCTCATCCTTCGCGTTGAAGGACATCGGCCAATGTTATGTCGATTATGTACGTTTGATGGCGCATCTCGACGGGATCGCGCCGGGGCTGGTGCATCACATCGCCTATGACCGACTGATCGAGGATGCGGAGAGCCAGCTCCGCCCCGCCCTCGCCTATCTCGGCCTCGACTGGGACCCTGCGGTACTGCAATTCCACATGCTCGACCGCGTCGTCCGCACACCCAGCAGCGAACAGGTCCGCCGCCCGCTCAACCGCGACGGCGTCGATATCTGGAAACCCTATGCGCAATGGCTCGATCCGTTGCGCGAAACGCTCGGCCCACTCGCCGACGCCTGACACGAAAAGGGGGCGCTCCCGATCCCGGAAGCGCCCCCTTTCTGTTTTGGTTCTACCGCTTAGTAGCGATAGTGA
>JBHYGP010000514.1:0-1852 GCA_051858935.1 Sphingomonas sp. | reverse complement strand
CGGGACGGCGATGACGATCGAGCGTGTCGTCGCCGAGCTGACGGTCTGGCCGGTCGGCATCGCGGCGTCCGCTTCCAGCTTGAGCAGCGAGGGCGGCGGCTCTGCCCCGAACTTGATGCACCCGCCGAGCGAAAGCGCGGCAAGCAGGACGGGGGCGAGGAGGAGCTTGCGCATCATCTGGCTCACTTCTTCTTGGGGTCGTAGTCAGGCAGCTTGGGCGATCCGATCAGCGACCCGGCGCCTTCACGGTCGATCTTCTCCGCGACCGAAGCGAGCGCCGCGGTCATCTGGCGCAGGTCCTGGATCAGCTGGTTGATTTCGGGAATGGTCGTCGACGACACCTGATCGATGCCGGCATCGGCCTTGCCCAACGTCCCTTCCAGCTTTTTCATGCTGCGGTCGGCGGATTCGATCGCCTTGCGCAGGTCGCGCATCGCCGGCGACACCTCTTCGGCGAACACCTTGTCGGTGGTGCCGGCGAGGTTGCCGATCTGCTCGGCGGCATAGCCCGCCTGCTTCACCGTGTTGCGCAGCTCCGCGATCGCCGCGCGCATATCGGGCGCGCCTTTGGCCAGCTCGCCGGTCAGCCGCTCCGTATTGGCGAGGATGCCGCTGATCGACGCCTGATTGCGGTCGGACAGCAATTCGGTCAGCCGCTCGGTCAGCGTGGACAGCCGCTCAAGCAAGCGCGGGGCCGAGTTGAGCAGCGCGCCAAGGCCACCCTGTTTGGTCGGGATCACCGGCACGCCGAGCGGGCAGACGCTGCGCGGATTGGTATCGGGGCACACGATCGGCGGCGCACCCTTGACCGCGCCGTCGAGCTGGATCTGGCTGACCCCGGTGAAGCCGACGCCCTGGATCGTCGCGGTCGTGCCCTGCAGGACCGGCACATCGCTGTTCACCGCGATGCGCACACGCACCAGGCTGGGGTCGGGCTTGAACAGGCCGATTTCCTTGACCTGTCCCGCCGGGACGCCGGAAAAGGCGACCTGCGATCCCTTGTTCAGCCCGTCGACCGCCTGTTTGAAGAAGATGTCATATTCCTTCTCGCTGGTCGTATTCACGCGGGCGAGCCACACGGTGAACAGCGCCAGCACAGCGAGCAGGATCAGCACGACCGCGCCGACCAGCACATGGTTTGAGCGTGTTTCCATCCTAAGTCCCCATGGCCCCGGCGCGTTTCGCGCTCGCCACCGCCGCGCGTCCGCGCGGGCCGTTGAAATATTCCTGGATCCACGGATGGTCCAAAGCGAGCAGCTCGTCGATCGTTCCCACCGCAATCACCCGCTTGTCGGCAAGCACCGCGACCCGGTCGCAGATCGCATAGAGCGTATCGAGGTCGTGGGTGATGAGAAAGACCGTCAGGCCCAATGTCTGCTGGAGCGAGCGGGTCAGCTCGTCAAACGCCGCCGCGCCGATCGGGTCGAGCCCGGCGGTCGGTTCGTCGAGGAAGAGCAATTCGGGATCGAGCGCGAGGCTGCGCGAGAGGCCTGCGCGCTTCTTCATGCCGCCCGACAGTTCCGACGGGTATTTGGGGCCGGCGTTCGGCGGCAGGCCGGTCATCACCACCTTGTACGCCGCGATTTCCGCGAGCAATTGCGGGTCGAGCTGGGGGTAGAATTCCTTGATCGGAACCTGAACATTCTCGGAGACGGTCAGGGTAGAGAACAGCGCACCGCCCTGAAACAACACGCCCCAGCGGCGACGGATCTCGATCGCCTGTTGCTCATCGGCGTCGAGGACCGATTCGCCGAACACATGGACACTGCCCGCATCGGGCTGCTGAAGCCCGATGATGGAGCGCATCAGCACCGATTTGCCGGTGCCCGAACCGCCGACCACGCCCAGAATC
>JBHYGP010000513.1:0-1860 GCA_051858935.1 Sphingomonas sp. | reverse complement strand
CGTAAAGCGGCCCGAACGCCTCGCCGCCCGGTCGCGCGATATGGCTGTAGAGGTCCGGCCGCGACGCGACCGGATTGCCGCGCCAGGCGGCAGAGACGTCGATCCCGTCGACCCCTGCGGGCTTCGCCGCGCCGGTGATCGCGGCCAGCGTCGGCAGCAGATCCACCGCCTGCACGACGCTATCGGCATCGCGGCTTCCCGCGGGAACCTGACCGGGCCAGCGCACGATCAGCGGCTGGCGTACGCCGCCCTCGTACAGGCTGGCCTTGCGCCCGCGATAGGGACCGGCCGATCCGGGGGCGTTGGCACCGATCGTCGGGCCGTTGTCGGACGTGAACACGATCAGCGTATCGTCCAGTTCGCCCGCTGCGCGCAGCCCTGCGACCAGTCGCCCGATCTCGGCATCCATCGCGACCAGCACCGCAAGGAAATTGTCCTCGCGCGGGCTGCGCCCCTTGCCCTTGGTGGCTGCCAGCTGTTCCGCGCTGGGCACCCAGGGGGAATGCATGTCGGTCAGCCACAGCTGCGCGAACCAGGGCTTGGTCTTGCTTCGTCCGACGAAATCGAGCGTCTTGTCCACGAACCGCGCGGTGAGCTGGGCGCGGGGAAGCCATTCGACCGGCCCCTTGCCCAGAGCCGCGCTCTGCTCGCCGAGCTTGTTGGTCAGATCGGTGGGCAGCACGCGGGGGCCAAGCCCCTCCCACTGGACATAGCTTTCGTCGAAGCCATAGGCGGTCGGCAGCGGCGCATCGCCGATATCGCGCCCGCCGCCCAGATGCCATTTGCCGAACTGCCCCGTGGCATAGCCCACCCGCTGCAGCGTACGGGGCAGGGTCGGCAATTCGGGATCGAGCCAGTCGGCCTGATTGAATGCGGCGTTGCGGCGCCGACCGTCGACAAAGGTGACGAAGCGGTCGCGCGCCGGAAACCGTCCCGTCATGAACCCGGCACGCGAGGGCGAGCAGATCGGCGAGGCGTCGTAGAACTGGGTCATCACCAGCCCGTCGCGCGCGAGCGCGTCGATATGCGGCGTCGCGACAAGCCGGTTGCCCGTGATCGACAGGTCGCCATAGCCCATGTCGTCGACCAGCACGAACAGGATGTTCGGCTTCGCCGCGGGGCGCTGCGGCGCAGGTTCGGCGGGGCGTGGCACCGCAACACGCGGCTCTGCCAGCGCGGCTCCCCCCAGCGCAGTCGCGAGCAGCGTGGCGGCAAGCCCGATGGCCGTGCGTCGTGAAAACCGTTGCGCCGTCATTTCCTCTCCCTGCGCAGCAGTTGAGCGCCGCCCATGCATTAATTATCGTATTATTGAGATATGTGTCAAACCGCGGTGGCTGCTGCGCGCGGCGGTGCGATCAATCGGTCGCGGATGGCGATACCGGCGCGTCCGGGATTCGCCACTGCTTCACGGGCGGGAGCTTTGCGGCGTTGATGCGGTTTCGCGGCACTGCGCGCATCGCCGAGAAGCGCGCGACCTCGGCGGTCAGTCGCTTGACGATCTGCGGATTGGCGGCGGCGAGGTCGGTCTTTTCGTAAGGGTCGGCCTCAAGGTCGAACAGCTGGTCGCCCACCAGCTTCCAGCGTCCCGAAATCACCGATCCGCCTCGACCGCGCAGCGCTTCGGGCGTACGCGGGCCGCGCTCGCCGGTGATCCACGGGCGGCTATAATCCTCGCCGATGAACAGGGTCCGCGCGGGCAGGGGCTTGCCACCTTTGAGCGCCGCAGAGACATCCTGCCCGTCGGTCGGGCGGCGCAGCCTGGCGCCGGTGATCGCGGCGAGTGTCGGCATCACATCGACATAGGACACGGGGCCGATCCCGGCCCTCTGGCGCGGGCGCATCCCCGCAGGCCACGCCATC
>JBHYGP010000512.1:0-10139 GCA_051858935.1 Sphingomonas sp. | reverse complement strand
CCGCGCCGTCCCGCGCTTCGCCGATGATTTCCAGTGGTGGGTCGAAGCGGCCAAGGCACAACGTGCGCGGCGCAACCCGCCTTATTGAGGCTTCAGGCGAGCAGCCAGATCAGGAGTGCGATCAACAGGATCGGCGTCGCGAGGAGCAGGCCGATCACGAGCATCACCTGCACCGCGCGGCGCGATCCAAAGCCCTCGCGGGCGCTCGCATGGATGACCTGCATCAGCCCGATAAAGCCGTTGTTGCGCATCATGCTTCTCCCAACGCTTTGAGCCGATAGAGCGCGTCGAGCGCGTCACGCGGGCTAAGCGCATCCACGTCGAGCGCTGCCAATTCGGCGCGCAGCGCATCCACCGGCGCTTCGTCCTCCGTGACCATCGCGGCGAACAGCGGCAGATCGTCCAGCCCCGCCGCGATCCCGCCGGTCCGTTCTCGCCCGGCTTCGAGCTTCGCCAGCACCGCCTTGGCGCGGCTGATCGTCACCGGCGGAAGGCCAGCAAGCCGCGCGACGGCCAGGCCATAGCTGCGATCCGCCGGCCCCTCCGCGACCTCGTGCAGCAGCACCAGGTCGCCCTTCCACTCGCGCGCCCGCACATGGTGCAGCGACAGCGCCTCGCACCGCTCCGCCAGCCGGGTCAGTTCATGGTAATGCGTGGCAAACAGACAGCGGCAACGATTATCCTCATGGATCGCCTCGACCACCGCCCAGGCGATGGCGAGACCATCATAGGTGCTGGTCCCGCGCCCGACCTCGTCGAGGATGACGAAGCTGCGCGGCGTCGCCTGCGCCAGAATCGCGGCGGTCTCGACCATTTCGACCATGAAGGTCGATCGCCCGCGCGCAAGGTTGTCGGACGCACCGACGCGGCTGAACAACCGATCGACCAGCCCCAACTTCGCCCGCGCCGCCGGGACATAGGCCCCCGCCTGCGCCAACACCGCGATCAGCGCATTCTGGCGCAAAAAGGTCGACTTGCCGCCCATGTTCGGCCCGGTGACCAGCCACAGCCGGTTGCGTTCGGACAGCACGCAGTCATTGGCGACGAACCGCTCGCCGCTCCGCGCAAGTGCCGTCTCCACCACCGGGTGCCGCCCGCCCTCGACCTCAAAACAGGCGTGATCGACCAGAGCGGGCCGGGTCCAGCCGCCCTCCGCCGCGCGCTCCGCCAGCCCAGCTGCCACGTCGAGCCGGGCGAGCGCATCGGCGGTCGCCGCGATCGCTTCGCGCGTCGCCAGCGCGGCTGCGGTCAGGTCTTCCAGATGCGCAGCCTCCGCCGCCAGCGCATGCGCGCCGGCCTGCGTCACCTTGACGGCAATCTCGTGCAGTTCGGGCGCGTTGAAGCGCACGACGCCCGCGAGCGTCTGGCGGTGGGTAAAGCCGCTGTCGGGTGCCATCAGCGCGTCGGCATGTTTTGCCGCGACCTCGATATGATAGCCGAGCACGCCATTATGCTTGATCTTGAGCGCCGAAATCCCGGTGCGGTCGCGATAGTTCGCCTCCAGCGCCGCAATCGCGCGCCGCCCGCCTGCACCGGCGTCGCGCAGATCGTCGAGCGCGGCGTCATAGCCCTCGGCGATATAACCGCCATGCGCCGCGTCGATCGGCGGGGCGGGGACCAGCGCCCGCTGCAACAGGTCGATCAGCGCGCCATGACCGCGCAGTTGCGGTGCGAGTTCGGTGAGCAGCGCGGGTGGGTCGGGAAGACGCCCCAGCTTCTCGCCCAGCCGCCATGCGCCATCGAGTCCGTCGCGCAACTGGCCAAGGTCACGCGGGCTGCCGCGCCCTGCCGCCAGACGTCCAAGCGCGCGCCCGATATCGGGCAGACTGCGCAACGTGCCGCGCACATCCTCACGCAGGCCGGGATCGTCGTGAAACCGCTGCACCAGATCCAGCCGCGCCTCTATCGCGCCGACATCCATCAGTGGCGCGGCAAGATCCTGCCCGAGCAACCGCGCGCCCGCGCCGGTCACGGTGCGGTCGACAGCGTCGAGCAGGCTGCCCTTGCGCGTGCCCGACTGGCTCTGGGTCAGTTCCAGGCTCTCGCGCGTCGCCGCGTCGATCGCCATGCACGCGTCCGATCGGGTGATGCGCGGCGGGCGGAGAAAGGGCAGGGCGCCCTTGGCGGTATGGTCGAGATAGGCGATCAGCCCGCCTGCGGCGGACAACGCGGCGCGACCGAACTGGCCAAACCCGTCCAGCGTCGCAACGCCGAACAGCGTCTTGATCCGCGCCTCGCCCCGGCTGCTGTCGAACTCGCCGCGCGGACGCATCGTCGTCGCGAGCAGGTCCGCGTCGCTCCCCTCCGCGACTATGATCTCGGCCGGATTGAGCTGGGCGAGCACCGCGCTTGCCGCCTCGGCGCTGCATTCCAGTATCTCGAACCGCCCGATCGAAATATCGGCCGCCGCGATCGCGACCTCGCCCCCCGCCTCACCGATCGCCGCGCACCAATTGGCGCTGCGGCTGTCGAGCAAAGCCTCTTCGGTCAGTGTCCCTGCGGTCACGACACGGATGATCGCGCGCGCAACCAAAGCCTTGGACCCGCCGCGCTTCTTGGCCTCCTCGGGCGTTTCGATCTGGTCGGCGATGGCGACGCGATGCCCCGCCTTGATCAGCCGCGCGAGATAGCCCTCCGCCGAGTGCGCCGGCACGCCGCACATCGGTATCTTGTCGCCATCATGCTCGCCGCGCGATGTGAGCGCGATGTCGAGCACGTTGCTCGCCACCTTGGCATCGTCGAAGAACAGCTCGAAGAAATCGCCCATGCGATAGAAGAGCAGGCAATCCTGCGCATCGGCCTTGAGCGCCAGATATTGGGCCATCATCGGAGTGGGAGCGGCGGACATGCGCGACCGCTATCTCAAAATTCGCTGATTGCAATGGCGGTAACGGCATGACGTGCCATCCAGTCTGGAATAGGAGACAACGGATGCCGTCACCCGCCCAACACTCCGTTCCACCCCTATCGGACATGGCTGAGCGTCGCCCATCCGCCCTGCTGCGGTGGCCGGCGGTGACCATCATCTGCATCTTGTTCCTGCTGCCTTGGCTGTTCGTTCGCGTCCCGCCGATCATCGATGTGCCTGGCCATATGGGCCGTATGGCGGTGGCGCTCGCGCCCAGCGACAGCCCGTTGCATCAGTTTTTCAGCTTTACCTGGGTTCCTGTCCTCAACCTTGGCAGCGATGCGTTGATCTTCGCGCTCAGTCCCACCTTGGGGATCATGGGCGCGACCTGGCTGGTCTGTGCGGCGACCCCCGTGATCACCGCTCTGGGCGTGATTGCTGTCGTGCAGACACTCAATCCCCGGGGCGGGACGGGTCTGTCTTGGGCACTGATCTTCGTGATCAACTGGCCGTTCCTCTACGGCTTTCTCAACTATTCGCTGACCATCGGCTTCTCGCTATTGGCTGTCGCCCTGTGGTTCCGCCTTGAGCATCGCGCCGCGCTACGGGCAGGATTGTACCTGGTCCTGCTCCCGTTGCTGATGGTCTCGCACGCAGTTGGTGGCGCGATGGCGGCGCTCATCATCGTCAGCCAGGAAGCGGGGCGGCGCGAGGTGTGGCGGTGGACCAACTGGACGCGGTCCACGGCCATCGCGGTTTCGCGCGCGCTGTGGCCGTTGTCCGGCGTCATCGCATTCGTGATCCTGTGGATGTGGATGGCACCGCCGACCGGCGGCGAAACCCGCTGGTTGGCCAGCCTCAAGGTCGATGCCGTGATCATGGCGCTGCGCGACCAGAACATCATGCTCGACATGGCCTCGGTTGCTGCCGCCTTTGCTGTGCTGTTCATGGGAAGGCGCTGGGGTGCCCGATATCGCAACGGCACGCTGGTGCCGGTCATCGCGGTCGCGAGTCTGGTTGTGCTCGCCCCGTCGGTGCTCAACTCGGCGCACCATATCGATACCCGGCTGGCTCCGGTCGCGCTGATGCTTGCGCTGGCGTTGCAGGATTGGAGCGGGGTCGCGCCTGACCGCCGGCGATGGGTCGCGGTGGCCGGGTCGATTTTGCTCGTTATCCGCCTGATCGTGACCACGACCGGCTTCATCGGCTATGATCGAAGCTATGCCAGCGAATTGTCTACGCTAGATAAGGTCCGGCCCGGTGCGCGCATTCTCAGCTTCGTCGCGGTCGGGTGCAAACTGTCGGATTGGAAAAGGCACCGACTCGAACACATTTCCAATCTGGCTACCGTGACGCATCAGTCCTGGGTCAACTCCCATTGGGAAATGGACGGCGTGAATATGTTGCACGTCCGCTACCGTCCCGATGCGCAGTATTACAAAGACCCCTCCGAATTCGTGTTCCCCGAACGGTGCATCGACATGGAGGTGCCGATGGCAAAGCGTAGCCGCCGGACATTGCAGGAAACATTGACGGTCGCGCCGGTCGACCGGGTGGACTATCTGTGGCTGGTCAATGCCCGTTTGCCGACCGACTATGCCGGTCCGCCGCTCGATAAACTATGGTCGAACGGACGCAGCGAAATCTATGCGGTTCGCGACCCGGTTCCCTTTCGCGCCGCCCGGCCCTAAAGAGCCAGCAAAACGCTGCGGAGACCCGAATGTCCGAAGAAGCCAATATCCAGTTTTCCGAGCGCGAAGCGCTGCTGTTTCACTCGGAAGGCCGGCCCGGCAAGATCGAGATCATCGCGTCCAAGCCGCTGACGACACAGCGCGACCTGGCGCTTGCCTATTCGCCCGGCGTCGCGGTGCCGGTGCAGGCAATCGCCGACGATCCCGCCACCGCCTATGACTATACCGCCAAGGGCAACCTCGTTGCGGTCATCTCCAACGGCACGGCCATTCTGGGCATGGGCAATTTGGGGGCGTTGGCGTCCAAGCCGGTGATGGAGGGCAAGGCGGTGCTGTTCAAGCGCTTCGCCGATGTCGACTCGATCGATATCGAGCTGAAGACCGAGGATGTCGATCGCTTCATCATCGAGCAGACGCTGCGCGAGCGGATGAACATCCCGGTGTTCCATGACGATCAGCACGGCACCGCGATCATCACCGCCGCCGGCCTGATCAATGCCTGCCTGCTCACCGGTCGTGTGCTCAGCGACATCAAGGTGGTGGTGAACGGCGCGGGAGCAGCCGCCATCGCCTGCACCGAGCTGATCAAGGCAATGGGCGTGCGCCACGAAAACGTCCTGATGTGCGACCGCAAGGGCGTCATCACCAAGGACCGCGAAGGCGTGAACCAGTGGCAGTCTGCGCACGCCGTCGCCACCGACCGCACGACGCTGACCGAGGCGCTGGTCGGGGCCGACGTGTTCCTCGGCCTTTCCGCCGCCGGGGCGCTCAAGCCCGAGATGGTCAAGGACATGGCCCCCGCGCCGATCATCTTCGCGATGGCCAATCCCGAACCCGAAATCCGTCCCGAACTGGCCAAGGGCGTCCGTCCCGACGCGATCGTCGCAACGGGTCGTTCGGACTATCCCAATCAGGTCAACAATGTCCTTGGCTTCCCGTTCATCTTCCGCGGCGCGCTCGACGTGCGCGCGACGGCGGTGAATGAGGAAATGAAGATCGCCGCCGCCCGCGCCATCGCCGAACTGGCGCGCGAACAGGTGCCGGAAGAAGTCGCGCTGGCCTATGGCAAGGCGCACAGCTTTGGCCCCGAGTACATCATTCCCGCTCCGTTCGACCCGCGCCTGATGGAAGTCGTGTCGATGGCCGTCGCCAAGGCGGCGATGGATTCGGGCGTCGCGACCAAGCCGATCCTCGACATGGCGGCCTATCGCCACACGCTGCGCAGCCGCCTCAACCCGACCACGTCGGTGCTGACGCTGGCCTATGAGGGCGCGCGCGCGCATCCCAAGCGCGTGATTTTCGCCGAGGCGGAGGAGGAAGTCGTGCTGCGCGCGGCGATCGCCTTCCGCGACGGCGGCTATGGCACGCCGGTGCTGGTCGGTCGCGACGACGTGCCTGAACGGCTGCGCGCGCTCGGTGTCAGCGATCCCGACAGTTTCGAGCTGCACAACAGCCGCAACTCGCCACTGGTCCCGGCGATGGTCGACTTCCTCTACAAGCGCCTCCAGCGCCGCGGTTACCTGCGCCGCGATTGCGAGCGGATGGTCAATCAGGACCGCAATATTTTCGGCTCGCTGCTGCTCCAGCTGGGCGAGGGCGACGCGATGATCACCGGCGTCACCCGCACCTATTCGCAAACTTTGCGCGAAGTCCGGCGCGTGATCGACGTGACCGAGGGGCGCACCGCGTTCGGCATGCACATCATGGTCGGCCAGTCGCACACCGTGTTCATCGCCGACACCACGGTCAACGAACGCCCGACCGCCGAGGAATTGGCCGACATCGCCGAACAGACCGCGCATCTCGCCCGCCGCATGGGCCATGAGCCGCGCGTCGCGTTCCTCAGCTACTCCAATTTCGGCAATCCCAAGGGCGCGTTCCTCGAGAATATCCGCGATGCGGTAAAGGTGCTCGACGGGCGCGGCGTCGGCTTCGAATATGAAGGCGAAATGGCCCCCGACGTTGCGCTCAACCCGCGCCAGCTCGCCAATTACCCCTTTGCCCGCCTGTCGGGTCCGGCGAACATCCTGATCATGCCCGGCCTGCAATCGGCGCATATCTCCGCCAAGCTGCTGCGCGAACTGGGCGGCGACAGCATGATCGGCCCGGTGCTGGTCGGCATGGAAAAACCGGTTCAGGTCGCTCCGATGACCAGCAGCGCGGGTGATCTGGTGACGCTGGCGGTGCTGGCGGCGGGCGGGATCGCGCGCTAGGCGCGCGCGTCGATCCGCCAGCATGCTGCGGTGAAGCGGACCCAGTCGCCATCCACGAACGACGCAAACGCATGACGCAGTTGCGCCAGGACGGCGGCGCGGGATGCATCGTCAAGTTGCCGGAGGACGATGCCGACCCGCCCCATGTGCAACAGATAGGCGTCGAGCGCTGCAACCGGCATCGTGCATTCGGCATCAAATGGCGTCAGCACTGCGTGCGACCAGCCCGCATCCGCTAGAATAGCGCGAACGCGATCCGGGTCGGCAAAGGCAAACTGGCCCGGCGCATCGGCCTGCTGCGGTGGAAGCGGCGGCAGCATCGGTGCGGCAGCGCGCTCGGCGCAGGTCATGAACGGGTTTTTGCCAGGCGAACGCCAGGCAAACGCCGTCAACGGCGCGTCCGGCAGCAGCATTGCGCGAATCCGCGCAAAGGCAGCCACGGGGTCATCGAAGAACATGATCCCGAAGCGCGACACCGCCATGTCGAACGGCGCATCGACCGCGATACGCGACGCGTCCCCCGCGATGAAACGTGCGCCCACGCCGCAAAGCTCTGTCCGCTGCCTGGCCAGATCGATCATCGGAGCGGACAGATCTGCGCCGGTCGCATGGCCGCGGCTGGCGATCGCGCGACCGATCGCAATCGTGGTGGCGCCGGTGCCACAGCCAATGTCGAGAACATCGCTGGCGCCCTGTTCCGCTACTGCTGCGACCAGACTTGTCTCGAATGGCTGAAACAACGCGTCGAGTGTGTCCTGCATCGCCAACCATGCGTCCGCGGCCGGGCCATTCCACAATTGCTCCTGGGTCATCGTCTCGATCATCTCTCGTCCTTTCGCTTGATTCGGTTGGGTCGAGGCGGCACCCTGCCACTTCAAGTCAACTTGAGGTCAAGCAATGTCTGCGATCGACATCAACGCCGTTGCGCGTCAGTCGGGTGTGCCCGCCTCGACCTTGCGCTACTATGAGGAGCGCGGCCTGATCGCGTCGATCGGGCGGCGGGGGCTAAAGCGGGTGTTCGCACCGGGTATTCTCGAACGGCTGGCGCTGATCGCGTTGGGGCGACAGGCCGGGTTCTCACTCGACGAGATTGCGGCGATGTTCGACGCGCGTGGCATGGCAGTCATCGACCGCGACATGCTGCGCGCCAAGGCGGACGAGCTGGACCTGCTGATCCGGCGGCTCTCTGCGATGCGCGACGGCCTGCGCCATGCGGCGGCGTGCCCGGCACCGCAGCACATGGCGTGCCCGACCTTTCGACGGATCGTGCGTGCCGCAGCGTCTGGCGCGCTTAAACGACGCGCGCAGCCGATCAAACTGCCACGCTAGCGATTATTCCGCGAGGAACACGACGCCGGGTATGGCCGGGCCGCGTGTTGGCTCGGCGAGGCGTCCGTCGGACTGCACGCGCAGCACCGCGACATTGCCCGACCGCTCATTGGCGACGAGCAGTTCGGCGCGGTCTTCGCGCAGCAGGAATAGCCGCGGCCAATGCCCGCCACAGCTGACATGCTGGGTCAGCGCCAGCCCGCCATCCTCGCCGATGGCGAAGACGGCGATGCTGTCATGACCGCGATTGGACACATACAACCGCGTTCCCGCGCGGTTGACTGCGATATGCGCGCCCGACGAAGGCCCGTCGAAACCGGCGGGCAGGGTCGATAGCGTCGCTCTGCCGGAGAAGCTGCCGTCGCGGTTGGCGCGCAGCACGGTGACCGTGTTCGCAAGCTCGGCGAACAGATAGGCGACCGGCAATCGCGGGTGCCACGCGAGGTGGCGCGGCCCTGAGCCCGGCGCGGCGCGATAGGCGATGCTGCTGTCCGTGATGCGGCCAGTCGCAGGATCGACCCGGTGGGCAAATACCGCATCCGCGCCGAGATCGACGGCGTGCAGCATGCCCCTATGCTGGGCGAACCCCACCCAGTGCGCGTGCGGCTCGGCCTGTCGCCGCTGGTTCGGTCCGCGGCCCTGATGGGCCACAGTCTGCGCCTCGCCGACCGGCAGGCCGGTCTTTCGATCAAGCCGCCACAATGTAACGCTGCCGCTCGAATAATTGGCAACGGCGAGGGTGCCGCCGTCCGGGCTGAGCGCAGCGTGGCACGGGTCCGCGCCGAGCGTCGAGAAGCTGCCGAGCGGCTTCAGCGATGCGTCGTAGATACCGAGCGCGCCTTGCTTCTGCTCGTCGAGCAAATAGCGGACGCGCCCGTCGCGCGAGCGGACGCCGAATGAAGCGTTGCGGATTGCGGCGTGCGGAGCCTGTGTCGTCCAGCCGTCGGGGGTCGCGGTCATCGGAACCACCCCCGGACCGCCCCGGCTGGCATAGGTGCCGGCGATCAGGCGATCCGGCTCGCGGGCAAGAGCCACCGCCGGGCTGCTGGCAAGCGCAAGGGTGCCGGCGACAAAGCTGCGGCGGGACGGGGCGAAGTGGGATGAGGCCATTGCCCCTTGAAAGCCGTCCGCGCCCGCCGCGTCAACGGCGTTGCGCGACGATGCTTGTCCCCAGCGATGTTCAGCAACGGCGACCGGACGGCGCTAGCGGCGGGAAAGGTTGCGCGCTAGCATCATGGCGGGCAGGGCGTCTGTCCCGCCGCCACACTCGCGCGCTATGCCTCGGAGCACGTCACCGCATGACCACCCCATCGGACCCGACCACCCGCAATTTTCCGACAATCGGCCAGGTGGCGACGATCACCATCACCATCCTGGCGATCGTCGGCTTTGCGTGGATGTTGCTGGAGCTGTCGGGTTTCCTCATGCTGATCTTCGCGGCACTGGTGCTCGCCGCGATCTTCGACGTCATCACCCAGGCGGTCAGTCGTTTTACCCGCATGGGGCGCGGCCCGGCTTTGGGCGTCTCTGTCATTCTGATTCTTGCGGTGTTCGGCGGTGCGTTCACCCTGTTCGGTTCGCAGCTCGCCGGTGAGTTCGATACGATCCGCGCGAGCATTCCTCCGGCCATCGATCAGGTCCGCGCATTCCTGGAGCGGGCAGGGTTGAGCGAGTCGGTGCGGAACATGGTCGAGCAGGGAAGCAGCGACGTGTCGCGTTTCGCCAGCCAGGCGGGCGGCTATGTGCTCACTGCCACCAACGGCATCGCCAATTTCGTCCTCGTCTTCGTCGCCGCGATCTTCCTCGCCAGCGATCCTGCGGTCTATCGCCGCGGCCTGTTGCTGCTGATGCCGCAACGGGCCGAGCCGACCATGGCTGCGGCGCTGGACGATGCCTCGCGCGGCCTGCGGGGCTGGATGGTCGGGCAGGCGGTGTCGTCGCTGGTCGTCGCCGCCTTCACCTGGGCCGGTCTAGCGCTGCTCGGCGTGCCGGCGGCGGGCGGGCTCGGCCTGATCGCCGGGCTGCTCGACGTCATCCCGATGATCGGGCCGATCATCG
>JBHYGP010000511.1:1137-1876 GCA_051858935.1 Sphingomonas sp. | reverse complement strand
TGGTCGAGGTGAAGGAGGCGGGTGAGAATGCTGTGTTCGCCGTTGACGGTTTCAGCTTCGATGCGCGCCTTTTGAGCTCTGGCGCCATATCAGCGATGGACGATGTACATCTGATCGTTGCGAACGAAGTTCTGTCGGATTTCAAGACGCTTGCACCTGTCATCGAGGGATTTGCTACGCGTGGCAAGGCGCTGGTCGTTGTGGCACGCGGTATCGAGGGACAGGCGTTGCAACTGCTGGAACGCAACCGAAAGGCCGGTGTTCTGAAAGTCGCGGCACTCGCTCCTCATGATGTCGGGCCCCGCGCGGTCGACATCCTCGATGACCTTGCCGCGGTCAGCGGCGCAACGCTGGTCTGCGCGCACGCTGGAACCTCCATTGAGCAACTGAAACCCACAATGCTGGGCAAGGCGATGCAATATCGTTTCGTGCACGGGCGCGTGCATTTGACAGGCGCGAATGGCGCGATAGAGCGGATTTCGATGCGGATAGAGGCTGCCGAAGCGGAAATCCGCGCAAAGCGCTATCTTCCACTGGACCGTGAACATGCCGAGCGACGCCGTGCGCGCCTTGTGGGGCGTTGGGTGGAACTCAATATTGCTCGCGGATTCGATAGCGTAACGCAGGTTGAAGCGGTGCGGCGCGCCATCGTTGCGTTGCGCGCGGCCCGGACGGATGGCGTCATCACCGGCGGAGGGCAGGGGCTGGAGAGCGTTGCCGATCGTCTAAAGGGCACCGG
>JBHYGP010000511.1:0-1089 GCA_051858935.1 Sphingomonas sp. | reverse complement strand
CGATGCGGCCCTGCGATCACCGGGCCGGTGCCTTCGCCGCAACTCCGCAGAAACCCGGCCGGCAGCGACAGGAACGATGCCCGCTCCTGTCGCGGACCCGGCCAGACTGTCGCGCGATCTGCTCGACGTCGCGCTTTCGCTTGCAGTCCGCCTTGCCGGAATCGGTGGGGCGGTGCTGCGCCATTAAAGTTGGATATCGGATAAGAGTGAGATCACAGCAGATGAACAATGCCGTCGTGGATCCCATGCTTGAGATCGAGGATCTTGTCCACTGCTACGGTGCGGTGACCGCCCTATCCCATGTTTCCGTATCCGCGGCCAAGGGCGAGTTCCTGACGATTCTCGGCTCCAGCGGTTCAGGCAAGACCACGATGCTGCGTGTGATCTCGGGGCTGGAAATGCCGACATCGGTGAGGCAGCTGCGCATCGGCGGGCAGGATGTCGCCCGCCTTCCGGCGGCAAAGCGCAACTGCACGACTGTGTTCCAGAGCTATGCGCTGTTTCCTCACATGAGCGTGGTCGAAAATGTCGCCTACGGGCTCAAGATCCGCAAGGTGAATGCTGCCGATGCGGCGAAGGAGGCGCGGCGGGCGCTGGCTATGGTGCAACTTGAAGGCAAGGCTGACCGGCGGATCGGGCAGCTTTCAGGAGGTGAGCGCCAGCGTGTGGCGCTCGCCCGCGCGGTGGTCACTCAGCCTGCCGTTCTTCTGTTGGACGAACCGCTCGGGGCGCTTGACGAACGCCTGCGCCAGGACATGCAGATCGAGCTGATGGAGCTTCAGCGCAGCCTCGGCATGACCTTCGTCTATATTACGCACAGTCAGGAAGAAGCCCTGACGATGAGCGACCGCGTGGTTCTGATGAGCCACGGCCGGATCGTCCAGAGCGGCAGCCCGCTTGATCTTTTCGACCGGCCGGAAAGCCGCTTTGCGGCGGGCTTCATGGGCTATGAGAACATTCTGGAGGCGAAGCTGGTCGCGCGCGAAGGCGCACTTGGCACCGTCGAATTCCCCGGCGGCCTGCGCATTCGCGGCGCCGTCACCGCGCAAGACTTGTCGGTGGGCGATACGGTCGCCATCGCAATTCGCG
>JBHYGP010000510.1:0-1888 GCA_051858935.1 Sphingomonas sp. | reverse complement strand
AGCGATAGAAGATATGGTTGCCGACGCTGCCGACCCGCGCACGGCGCCAGCCGGGGGAGACATAGCGGGCGTGGAAGAACAGCGCGTTGGACACGCGGCTGTCCCATGCGTCGTCGCGCGCAACCTGGGCCACCGCCAGCGCGGTCTTCCACGCGCGGGCACCCGCCGGCGGCTGGATCAGGCGTCCGCCACGCACGAACGAGAACTGCCCACGCTGGGTCAGCACGTCGCACACCGTTGACGGAAAGCGGCCGGACTTGGCGCGGTTGAGGATCACCTCGGCAACCGCGAGCTGGCCCTCGAGCGGTTCGCCCTTGGATTCATAATAGACGCCGATCGCCAGGCAGTTGAGCTCTGCATCGTCGGCGATCGCATCCTGCGCCGCGACCGCTGCGGCCAGCGTGGCGTAGGTGGCGGGGTCGGAGTCTTCGGTGATGGCGGCGTCGTCGGCGTCAAGCACAGCGAGCGATTCGCCCATCGTGGGAACCTGTTCGGCTGCGGCTTCGTTAATGGCCTGAACCGGGGTCTTTTCGGCCTCTCCGGCGACACCCGGGGCCGTAGCACCAATGCCGGCGGCAAGGGTGAGAGTCGTGGCCGCGATAATCGCAGCCCGGATCGAGAAAGTCATTCAACGTCGATACTATGCGGTTGGTGCGCGACCGGATCTCTCAAGGTGCAATTGCACGGACCGGTCGGGCTTGCCCCCCGACTGCGTAACCACCGGCCTCTGACCCCGACGGCACAACGCTATTAAATTGTCGCGCGCCTCTGCCGACGATGTTGCAGTGCGTCAAGCACCGATAATCGTTTCAGCGGCGAACCGTTCTGCCGATGCGATATCCAGTTCGACGACCCACAGGTCCGGGTCGCGGCTACGCCGTCGTTGCCAATAGTCGTTCACCGCAATCGCGTCATCGAACACCGACGGCCCGCTGCGCACCAGTGCGGGCGCGCCATCCGGCCCGATTCCGCGCTCAAAAAAGCCCGGATTCAGACCCCGCTCCAGCGTCAGGACCAGGATCGCCCCGGCCTCAGCCTCGCCCTTGGCCAGCACCATCGCGCTGCCCCCTTCGGCATTCACCCGGCGGATCAGCGCATTGACGATCAGACCGCTGGCAAGCCGTGCCCTCATGGCGCGGCGCGATAGCCGGGTAGCCCGGCCAGCGCGATCCGCGATTTCATGAAGGTGCCCGTGCCGCGCGCCGCCTCTTCGCCGCTCGCGTCGATCAGCCGCGCCTCGGCGACAAACACCCGCCGCTGACCGCTGACCCAACGCCCCTCGGCGACCACCGGTCCGGGGCCCAATGGCTTGGTGAACAGCAGGTTGAAGGCGGTGGTCAGCAGGAAGCGATCCGTCACCAGACTGTTCGCGGCATAAAAGGCCGCATCGTCGAGCATCTTGAAATAGCTCGTCCCATGCGCCGCGCCACCAGCGTGGAAATGGCGGTGGTCGATCGTAAAATGGATCCGCGCTACCCCCGCCGCCGCGATCTCCAGCCGCGAGTCGAACAGCTGGTTGATCGGCGCAGCGGCATAGAGCGATTCGAGCGCGCGATGATGCGCCTCCGCCCCGAACGCCGGTATGGCATCAGGCTGCGGCGTCACGTGCCTCGGTCCCCGCGAGCAGCGCGTAGATGGCGTCGGCAGACCCGGCCCCGCGCAATTTGGCGGTAAAACTGCCGTCGCGCAGCCGCCGCGATACCCGCGCGAGTGCCTTGAGGTGCTCGGCCCCCGCATTGACGGGCGAAAGCAGCATGAACACCAGGTCGACCGGGCTGTCATCGACCGCAGCGAAATCGATTCCGCGGTCGAGCCGCATCATCACCCCGCGCACCGCCTCCACCCCTTCGATCCTGCCTTGCGGAATCGCGATTCCGCCGCCGAAACC
>JBHYGP010000509.1:0-1894 GCA_051858935.1 Sphingomonas sp. | reverse complement strand
GCGCTCGCTGCAAGCCCCGGCACCCGCGCCGCCGTCTCCTCCGCGTGCGCATTGCTGGCATTGCCGTCGAGCAGGCGGCGCTTGATCCCCTGGACGATGCTCATCAGCCGGAACTGGCCGAACGCGAAATACCAGTTGAGGTCGGGAATCCCGTCGCGCCCGGTGGCGGCGCAGTAGCGCTCGACCATCGCCTCCACCGTCGGGATGCCGGTCTCCGCGCCGGTGATCCCGCCGATCGCCGACGCGCCATTGGCGGGGATCATCCAGTTGGTCAGCAGGTACGAGAAATCCGCCATCGGATCGCCCAGCGTCGACAGCTCCCAGTCGAGCACCGCCTTCACGCGCGGCTGCTCCGCGTCGAAGATCATATTGTCGATGCGATAATCGCCATGGACAATCGAGGTGCGCGTTTGCGGCGGCAGCGTGCGCGGCAGCCATTCGATCAGCTTCTCGACATCCTCCAGATCGTCGGTCTGGGCCAGGCGATATTGCTTGGTCCAGCGCCCGACCTGCCGCTCGAAATAGCTGCCCGGCTTGCCGTAATCGCCAAGGCCCGCCGCCGCGTAATCGGTCTGGTGCAGCTGCGCGAGCCGGTCGCAGATTTCGCAATAGATCGCGGTGCGCTGCTGCGGCGTTTTGTCGGGCAGCGATCCGTCCCAATAGGTCGCGCCCTCGACCAGCTCCATGATGTAAAAGGCCGATCCGACGACCCCGTCATCCTCGCACAGGCCATAGGGACGCGCGACCGGGAAGCCGGTGGGGTGCAGCCCGGCGATCAGCCGATATTCGCGATCCACCGCATGCGCCGAGGGCAGCAACGGCCCGAACGGCTTGCGCCGCAGCACATAGGCACCGCTCACCGCATCGATGCGATAGGTCGGGTTGCTCTGCCCGCCGGGAAATTTGGCGTAGCTCAGCGGGCCAGCGAAGCCCGCGACGTTCTCAGCCATCCAGGCGGTGAGCTTCGCCACGTCGAGGTCGTCGACCTGCTCCATCGGCTGTCCGCCGCGATGTCCCGCCGGGCTGGTCATGCGAATTCGATCACGGATCGCACCGCGTCCCCCTTTCGGAGGTTATCGAACGCGTGGTTGATGTCCTCCAGCTTGATCCGCTCGGCGACCATCGAGTCGAGGTCGAGCACGCCGTCGAGATACATCTGGACAAGCCGCGGCAGATCGATCGGGAATTGCATCGACCCGGCGAGCGACCCCTGCAGCTTCTTGCCCGACAGAAAGGTCGGCCCCGGAATGCTGACCGACTGGCCCGGCGCGATCATGCCCAGGATCGTCGCGGTGCCGCCCCGGCGCAGCACGTGCCAGGCCGTCTCTGCAGTCTGCGGCCGCCCGACCGCCTCGATCGCATAATGCACGCCGCCATCGGTGAGCTTCAGCACCTGCTTGACCAGATCGGGCGCCATCGCGTCGAGATCATGGGTCGCGCCCATCTTCCGCGCCAGCGCGCGCTTTTCCGACACCGGGTCAATCGCGATGATCTTGCCCGCGCCCGCAATCTTCGCGGCGTTGATCGCCGACAGGCCGATGCCGCCGCACCCGATCACCGCGACCGTCTCGCCCGGCGTCACCTTGCTGTCGCGGAAGATCGACCCCGCCCCGGTCAGCACCGCGCACCCGAGCAAGGCAGCGCGGTCGAGCGGCATGTCCTTGGAGATCGCAACGCAGGCATTTTCGTGGATCAGCATCTGCTCGGCGAACGCCGACAGGTTGAGGAAATGGTTGACCGGCGTGCCATCGGCGAGCGTCAGCTTGGGCGCGGCATCGGCTGGGCGGCGCGTCGAATTGTCCAGACAAAGCGACGGGCGGCCCGAGATGCAGAACTCGCACGAGCCGCAGAACACGGTGAAGAAGGTGATTACATGGTCCCCGGGCTTCAGCCG
>JBHYGP010000508.1:0-1896 GCA_051858935.1 Sphingomonas sp. | reverse complement strand
CTGCGCACCGATGAGGTCGGCAAGGCCGCCTCGATCGTCTCCGCGCATCCGCTGGTCCGCGCAGCGTTGCTCCAGCGGCAAAAGCGCTTCGCCGCGCAGCCAGCCGGCGCGATCCTCGACGGGCGCGACATCGGCACGGTGATTGCCCCCGACGCCGATGCCAAGCTGTTCGTCAAGGCGACCCCGATGATCCGCGCGCGCCGCCGCCATGCCGAATTGCGCAAGGGCGGCTCGGGCGTCAGTCTCGACCGGGTGCTGTCGGACATCCGCGCGCGCGACGAGCGCGACAGCAAGCGGACCGAAGCCCCGCTTATCGCCGCACCCGACGCCGCAATGCTCGACACCAGCTTCCTGTCGATCGAGGCGGCGGTGCAAAAGGCGATCCAGTTGGTCGAGGCACAGTTGGCGCAAAAGGCGGCCGCGCGCTGAGTTATTGCGCGGGGGGCGTTGCTGCGCGCGCGCGCATCGCGGCGAACATGCGAACCTGAATCAGCGCGCGTGCAATGTCCCCGCGATAGGCTGCACCCTCGGGCGTCAGCTCATACGCACGTTGCAACAGCGGAACCGCAGCCTCCGGCTGCCCGACCCGCGCCTGCGCCATCCCGTAGAAGAAAAACGGCCCCGGATGCCGGGGGGCCAGCGTCGTCGCCCGTCGAAACGCCAGTGCCGCAGCGGGTGACATCGTGCCCTGATCGGCCTCGACGAGAGTCATGCCAAGCCAGGTCCACAACGCGGAATTCTGCGGCTGCTGCCGCACCGCTCCGATCATCAGCCTGGCCGCAGTGTCGGGATTTCCGGTGCGGATCAGCGCATCGGCGGGAAAGAAGGCGGTGTCGAGCGAGGTGAACCGACCGAACATCGCCCCGCGCAACTCGCGCATCCGCGCCACGCCCTCTTCATCGACTGCGACCTTCTTGCTCGCCGCCGGTGCCCCGGCCAGCCCCGGCTTGGCCTGAAGCGCATAGCCGGTCGCGCCGAGCATCAGCGCCGCCGCGCCAAAGCTCCACAGGTTACGCGGCGCGCCGAACAGGGCGAGCAAGCCAAACGCCGCCGCGCCGACCAGTGCCAGAATCACCCAGCCCATCAGCCACGCCTCCTGCGAAAACTGCCCCGCGCCACCCACAGCCCCAGTGCCAGCAACACCAGCGGCGCGAGCCACAAGGGTGCGGTCGCCCAGCTCAAGGGCGGGTCATAGGTCACATAGCTGCCATAGCGTTCGATCAGCCACGCGCGCACCGCATCGGGCTTCTCCCCTGCCGCGATCTTCTGGCGCACGATACGGCGCATGTCTGCAGCCATCGACACGTCGCTGTCGGCGATCGACTGGCCCTGACAGACCAGACAGCGCAGCTCGAACATCAGCTCCGCCGCCGCTTCCTCCTGCCGTGCATCGGGCAGCTGGTTGTAGCCGAGATCGGCGGGGGCTCCGGCGGCCAGCGCAATGGCGAGGATCAGGCTCATCGCGCCGACTCCAGCGCGGCGAGCAGCTTGGGCACATCATCCTCACGGATATCCCCGATATGCTGCATCGCGATCCGCCCCTGCCCGTCGACTACGAAGGTTTCGGGCACGCCGGACGACCCGAGGCCGATCTGCACCGCGCGCTGGCGATCGTCACCGATCCGCGCATAGGGGTCGCCATGGCGTGACAGGAAGGTGGCGACGGCCTCGGGCGTGTCGGCGATCGCCACAGCGTCGATCTCCACCCCTGCCGCCTTGAGCTTCATCAGCTGCGGCGCCTCGGCGATGCACGGCACGCACCAGCTGGCGAAGACGTTGAGCAGCCGCGGCTTGCCGGTGGCGAGGTCCGCGCGGGTCAGGCCCGGCTTGCCCCGAACCATCGCGGGCAGCGCGAACTCGGGCAGCGGCTTGCCGACCAGCGCCGACTTCACCACC
>JBHYGP010000507.1:0-1899 GCA_051858935.1 Sphingomonas sp. | reverse complement strand
AGACGCAGGTGTCGAAGAAGATGTTGTTCATCAGATGCGTGTCGAGCGCCGGCTTCTTCAGCATGTCGGCAAGGCCGCGATAGCGCCCCCAGTGATAGGGCACCGCGCCGCCGCCATGCGGGATGATGAAGCGGAGCGTCGGGAAATCGGCGAACAGATCGCCCTCCAGCAACTGCATGAAGGCGATCGTGTCGGCAGCGATATAGTATCCGCCGGTCGCGTGCATCGCCGGGTTACAGCTGCCCGAAACATGGATCATCGCCGGAACGCCCAGCTCGATCATCTTCTCGTAGAAGGGGTACCAATAGCGGTCGGTCAGCGGCGGATGGGTGAAATGCCCGCCGCCCGGATCGGGGTTGAGGTTGCACCCGATAAAGCCGAGCTGCGTGGCGCACCGCTCCAGCTCAGCGATGCTCGCGCGCATGTCCGCCTGGGGCGATTGCGGCAGCATGCACACGCCGACGAACGTCTCGGGGAACAGCCCGACGACGCGCGCGATCAGGTCGTTGCAGCGCCGCGCCCATTCGACCGCAACGCCCTCATCCCCGACATGCGGCGCCATCGCCGATGCGCGGGGGGAAAAGATCGTCAGGTCCGCACCGCGTTCCTTGATCAGGCGCAGCTGGTTCGCCTCGATGGTCTCGCGGATCTCGTCGTCGCTGATTTCAGGATAGGGCGGACACGGCGTCCCCGCCTTGAACGCGGCCTTCTGTTCCTCGCGCCAGGCGTCATGCGCCTTGGGCAGGACGGTGTAATGGCCATGGCAGTCGATGATCACGCGGCTTCGTCCTCTTCCATGCTTTCGATCGCGGCGAGTTTCGCCGTCAGTCCTTCGGGCGGCGTCAGGCCCAGCGCGCCCAACTCGCGCTGGCGCTCGATCGTGCCGCGGGTCATCGCCGGATCGACCCCCAGGTCCTCAAGCGTCTTCGCGACCTCCTCCATCTCGGCGGCGCGGCGGGTGCCATGCGCGAGCATGCGGTCGAGATTATAGTCGGCGCGCGCGGCCCAGGACTGCTCCTTCCAGCTCGCGTCGAGCGAGGCGAGCACCGCTTGGCTGACTCCGGCGCGCTCTGCGGCCAGCACGCATTCGGCGGTCAGCGCCTCCAGCCCCTTGACCATCACCGACCGGATCATCTTGATCGCCGACGCGTCCCCGACCTTCGGCCCCGAGACTGCGACCTTAGTAAACCCATAAGCCCGCAACGCATCGGCAGCCGCTTCGGCATGCGGCCCCGCCGCCAGCAGCGGCACGCCCAGCCGCGCGGGCAGCACCGGCGCCATCACCGCGACATCGACATAGCGCCCGCCCGCCGCCTCGATCGCCTGCGCCGCATCCCGCTTGGTGCCGGGCGCAACGCTGTTCATGTCGAGCCACAAGGTGCCGGGTTTCAGCAGCGGCGCACAGCGCTGGGCGGCGGCAACCGCCTGGTCAGCGGTGACAAGGCACAGCACCAGTTCAGCCTGCGCCAGCGCGCCTGCCGGGGTTGCGGACCAGCGCACATCGGCCCGTTCGAACTCGGCGATCTTCAGTGGACGTGTGTGTACATTCTCGGTCGCGATGTCGAACGCGGCAACGCCGGGTTGGGCGAACGCCTGGCCTGCTTCGCCAAATCCCAGAAGAGATGTCACACCGATCATGGGGCCTATGAAGCGTTGTTGTGCGACATGTTCTAATCGGATTGCGTTGGGGGCTATCCGTTTTTCTGAAGTCTGGTCTCTTTCGATGCGCGGTGGAGCAGGTCGGTGAAGCGGGCCTGGCTGGCAGTGGGGCGCCAGCCTGCGCGGGTGCTGATGCCGATCGTGCGGACCGCGCCGGGGAGTTGCGGGCCGACGCGTTCGAGCATCCCCGCCCCGACCTCCAGCGCGACCTGATCGGGGGACAGCAGGGTGAGCAGATCG
>JBHYGP010000506.1:0-1931 GCA_051858935.1 Sphingomonas sp. | reverse complement strand
CGCGCTTCGGCACTGATGTCGGTAAACGACATGACATAGCCGCCGCCCGGCATCGGACCGCCCACGGTCTTGATCGTCTTGCCGTCGTGCCGCCGCCGCTCGAAACTGTGCGGCTGGCCGTTGCGCAGATGGTCCAGCCGCTTCTCGACATGATAGTCGACGTCGCCCGGTCCGAAATCGCCGTGACGGGCATTGTACCGGATCAGGTCGGCGATCGGCGCGCCGACATAGACCATGTCGGCCGGATAATCGAACAGGTCGAGATAGCGGCTGTTCCACGCGACGAGGTTGAGGTCGGCATCGACCACGCTGATTCCTGCGTCGATATTCTCGAACGTCGATGCCAGCAGCTTGCGCGAAAATTGCAGGCTCGCCCCGCCTTCGTCGAGCAGCCGCGCAACGTCCTGAAGGCTGAGGCGGTTACCCGCCAGTGCCGACGCGACCAGCGCGCGCGCGGAGGATGCGCCTACCACCTGCGCGATCAGTGCGCGGGCACGGTTGGCGGATCGACGATCCACCGGTGCGGCGGGGTCGATGTCGTCAAAGGCGCGCTCGGCACGTTCATGGCCGACGAAGCTGCCGGTCAGCGCGACCAGGTCGCGCTGGTTGCTGATCGCACGCTCGGCCCCGAACAGGCGCGGCAATTGCGGCGCGTGGATGCCCCGCGCCGCGACCGCGGCATAGACGAGCAGGTTGGCACCGACGCTCCAGATCACGCCATGGGTCAGCGGAGAGGCGGACCCGATGCCGAGCAGGTTGACCGGATCGACCAGCCCCCCCGAAAGCATCGCGATCCAGTCTGCGGGCAGTACCGGCGGCAGTGCCAGCGTGTAGAGCCACAGCAGGAACCCGGTCGCGAGACTGGCCCGCGCCGCCAGCGGATCGCGATCCTTGCCGGTCGCTGCGAGCACCAGATGCGGCACGAACTGCGCCATCGCCGCGAAGGCGATCAGCCCGATCGAGGCGAGCGAATCCTGCGACGAGACCAGCAACGCCCAGCCAAGGCCCAGCGCCATGATTGCGAGGATCGTCAGCCGGCGCAGCGCCAGCATCCGCTCGCCCATCGCGCCCGATGTGGCTGCAGAACCAAGCCCGCGCCTCCGCACCAGGGTGGGGAACAGCAAGTCGTTCGACACCATCGTGGCGAGCGCGGTCGAATCGACGATCGCCATCGACGCCGCCGCACTGACCCCACCCAGCAGGGCGGCGATGACCACCCAATAATGCCCTTGCCCGGCGGGCAATTCGAGGACGTACCAGTCGGCCGCAACGTCGGATTGCAACGAGATGACCCCGGCCAGCGCAATCGGCAGCACGACCAGCGCCATGACGGTGAGATAAGATGCGAGGCCGAAGCGCGCGCGAACGAAGTCGTCGGGCTGCCGCGCCTCGACCAGCCCCATATAGAATTGGCGGGGAAGGACGATGATGGCCGGCATCGCGATCAGGAAGATGATGCCGACCTCGATCGAAATCCGGTCGGCGCTGAAGCTGCGCTGAAACCGCTCCAGCCCGGAATTCAACGTCGCCGCGTCGGTGCTGGCGATCACCGTTACCGCAATGCCGGCGACAAGAAGGATCGCAATGAGCTTGATGATTGATTCGAGCGCGATGGCGTAAAGCAGTCCTTCGCTCCGCCCGGCAAGCTCGAACTTGCGTGCGCCGAACAGCGCCGCGAACAGCGCCAGCAAGGGTGCGGCGACGAGCATCGTCTGGGTGCTCACATCCGCGCCCGACACGATCGAGAAGGCGGCCCCGATCGAGCGCAGCTGCAGCGCGATATAGGGAATCGTGCCGAACAGCGCGATGGTGGTGACCAGCCGCGCGACGACGATGTCATGGCCAAACCGCGCCGCGATGAAATCCGATACGGTGGTAGCTCGTTCCTCCGCCACCGAATGGGCGAGGCGGCGCAGCAGGCGCGGCGCGAC
>JBHYGP010000505.1:0-1933 GCA_051858935.1 Sphingomonas sp. | reverse complement strand
TCTACCGCGATCCGTGAAAGCTGGGACCAGATGCGCATGGCGGGCGCGGCGGCGCGCGCGATGCTGGTCGAAGCGGCGGCGAAGCGCTGGGGTGTTGAGCCGGGCGCGGTCGCGATCTCACAGGGTGTGGTGAGCGCCGGCAGCCGCAAGGCGAGCTTCGGCGAGCTGGTGGCGGACGCCGCGCAGCTGCCCGTGCCGCAAAAGCCGGTGCCCAAGACGCCGGACCGCTATGTCTATATCGGCAAGCATGTGTCGAAGGTCGACAGCAAGGCCAAGACCGACGGGTCGGCGCTGTTCACGCAGGATGTCCGCCTGCCCGGCACGGTCCATGCCGCCGTGCGCCGTCCGCCCGCATTCGGCGCGACGGTGAAGAAGGTCGAGGATGGCGCAGCGCGCGCGATTCCCGGCGTGCTCGACATTAAACCGATCCCGAGTGGCGTTGCCGTCTATGCGCGCGACACCTGGACCGCGCAGCGCGGTGCCGCCGCGCTTGAGGTCGACTGGGATCTGAGCAAGGCCGAAACGCGATCGACCGACACTATCTATGCCGAACATAGCGCCGCCGCGCGCACGCCCGGCGTTCAGGCCGAGGCGGTCGGCGATGCCGCCGCAGCGCTCGGGCGTGCGGCGAAGACGATCGATGCGACCTTCTATTTCCCCTTCCTCGCCCATGCTCCGATGGAGACGATGGACTATGTGATCGAGAAGAAGGGCGAGGGAATTTCGGTCCATGCCGGCAGCCAGTTTCAGGTCGGCGAGATGCGCGCCATCTGTGGTGTCGCGGGCGTGCCGTTCGAAAAGAGCGCACTCGTCCAGCATTATGCCGGGGGCAGTTTCGGCCGCCGCGCAACCCCGGTGATGTTCGACGGGACCGAGGCTGCGGCCTGCGCCGGCGGCTGGTATCGTCCGCTGACGGTCCATCGCGTGCGCGCGGGGATCGATGCTCAGGGCAATCTCAGCGGTTGGGATCAGGTGATCGCCGCCAAGTCGATCACCAAGGGTACGATGTTCGAAGGGCCGACAATCAAGAAGGGCATCGACCCGACCCTGCTCGAAGGGTCGAGCGATACCAGCCAGTATAAGATCGGCGACTTCCGGTTGGGCCAGCATCTGATGGACTGCGGCGTGCCCGTGCTGTGGTGGCGGTCGGTGGGTCACACCACCACCGCGTTCGTCAAGGAAACCATCATCGACGAGCTGCTGGCGATGGCCGGCAAGGATCTGGTCGCGGGGCGGATGGAGCTGCTCAAGCATGACCGCGCCAAGGCAGTGCTGGCGAAGGTCGCGGAGATGGCGGCGTTCGGCAAACCGTCCAAGAAGGGCCGGGCCAAGGGCATTGCGGTGCATGAGAGCTTCGACAGCTTCGTGGCGCAGGTCGCCGAAGTGTCCAAGGGGCCGGACGGGCTACCCAAGGTTCACAAAGTGTGGTGCGCGGTCGATTGCGGCATCGCGGTCAACCCCGACATCATCCGCGCGCAGATGGAGGGCGGGATCGGCTATGGCCTCGGCCATGCGCTCTATGCCGAACTGACCCTGGGCGAGGGCGGGGTGGTGCAGCAGACCAATTTCGACAGCTATCGCTCGCTGCGCATCGGAGAGATGCCGGATGTTGAAGTGGCGATCATCCCATCGACCGAAAAGCCGAGCGGAGTGGGCGAACCCGGCGTTCCGCCGATCGCACCCGCCGTCGCCAATGCCTGGCGCAAGATGACCGGCAAGGCGGTGCGCCGCTTGCCCTTCGCGCATGGAGACAATGCATGAGCGTGCAACGTTACGGGCTGATCGCGCTGGGCATAGCCGCCGTCGCGCTGCCCGCCGCCGTGGTGGCGTCGAGCCAGTCGGCGGCACCCGTTGGGTTGAAGCCGGTCGCCGCCTTTGCGACGATCGCCGATCCGGCGGCGCGATCGGCTGCGATCTTCACCGAAATGGGTAA
>JBHYGP010000504.1:0-1940 GCA_051858935.1 Sphingomonas sp. | reverse complement strand
CATCAGCGCCAGCGGCACCGGCTCGTCACCCGCCGAAAAGACGATCGGCATGTAACGCTGAACCAACGGGAATTCCTCGACGGTCAGCGGCACCGCGTGCTGCTTGCCCAGGAACGGCGCGACCGACGCGGGACGAATACGGAAATTGCCATGCATCTCGCTCGAGAGCGGGAGCAGGTCGTTGTAGAAAACGGGAAGACCCTGTGCTTGCGGCGCGCTGGCCATGAAATTCTCCTGGATTTAGGTGTGCGCGGTCTATTGATCGGCGCGCGCGGGTGCAAGCGTAACCAGTTTCCCCGGATTGAACAGATTGTCCGGGTCGAGTGCGCGCTTGATCGCGGCGAGTGCATGCATCCGTGCGGGCGATGACAAACGCGCCAGTTCGTCGCGCTTCATCTGGCCAATGCCATGTTCAGCTGAGATCGAACCGCCCGCGGCGACCACCAGATCATGGACGAAGGGGCTGATTCGAGCCGAATTCTCCGCGACCCAGCCACGATCCGCCCCGGCGGGTGCGCGGACATGGAAATGGACATTGCCATCGCCCAGATGGCCAAACGCCCCCGCGCTGGTCCCCGGAAACGCTGCCTCGACCGCCGCCGCGCCGTCGATCATGAAGTCCGGCATCGCCGCGACCGGGACCGAAATGTCGTGCTGCAGCGCCGGGCCGCTCGCGCGTTCGGCCTCTGAAATCGAATCGCGCAGCTTCCACAGCGCCTCTGCCTGGGCCTCGCTCACCGCAATCGTCGCGTCGCCGATCAGGCCGCGGTCCAGGCCCGCGGCCAGCAGTCGTTCGAGCAACATGGCGGGCGGCTCGCCCCCTGCATCGCTTGCCACCGATTCGATCAGCACATGCCAGGGATGCGGCCCGGCGAGCGGATCGCGCGTCCCGGGGATATGCTCGACCACCAGCGCCAGCGAGTGCGCCGGGACGATCTCGAAACTCTCGATCGAATCGGTCATGGCCTCGCACAGCCGCAGCAGGTCGAGCGCGGCGTGCGGCGAGTCGACCCCGACCCAGCCGACGGCGCGCGCATGAACCGCAGGGACCAGCCGCAGCGTCGCGGCAGTGATCACGCCCAGCGTCCCTTCCGCACCGACCAGCAACTGGTTCAGGTCGTATCCGCGATTGTCCTTCTTGAGCGGGGCGAGCCCGTCATGGATGCTGCCATCGGGCAGCACCGCCTCGACCCCCAGCACCAGCGCGCGCATCGTGCCGAAGCGCAGCACCTGCGTCCCGCCAGCATTGGTCGAAACGAGGCCGCCGATCGTCGCGCTGCCCTTTGCTCCCAGCGTCAGCGGAAAGCGCCGCCCCTGTGCCAGCGCGGCGTCGTGCAGGTCGGACAGAATCACCCCGGCATCGGCGACGGCCAGCCCCGCCCCGGCATCGACCCGGCGCACTGCATTCATCCGGCGCAGGGACAGGATTGCCGCCGCTCCGTCCGCGTCGGGCGTCGCACCGCCGACCATCGACGTATTGCCCCCCTGCGGCACCAGCGGCACGCGGTGCGCCACGGCGAGTTGCACGACCGTGGCGACATCCGCAGTGCTGCGCGGCTGGAGGAGTAGCGACGAAACCCCCGAATAGCGCCCGCGCCAATCGGTGAGCCACGGCGCGATCATGTCGGGATCGGTGACCACCGCATCGGCGCCGATTCGCTGCGCGACGGCGGCGGCAAGCGCGGTCAATGCGGCGGCGGGATCGGACGCGGTCATCGCCGCGCGCTACCATGGCGGGACGCCGGTGGGCAATTCATCCACTGTTCAACCCTATCGCTTATAGGGCATGACAAGATGGTGAAGCTGTTAATCGCGTCTGTGTCTGCCGCACTTTTGCTGCCCCCCGCTGCGACGGGTCAGGGCAAGCCGGTGCCGTCGCCCGCGCCCACCCGCCTCGCGCAAGTCCGCATCCAGCAGCATATCGTGATCCGCGTGCCGCG
>JBHYGP010000503.1:296-1941 GCA_051858935.1 Sphingomonas sp. | reverse complement strand
GGTCGAGCACCAGCAGCGGGCGGCGATCGTTCGCGCCCTGCTCCAGCAGGTCGCCCAGCCAGATTTCCTCCAGCGGATCGACCTCGATCACGATGCCCTGATGCGGCGCGTCGGACGGCACCATGCGGGCAAGGTCGGCGACATCGGCATAGGTGATCGGCAGGATCGGGGGCAGGTCGAGTGCGCCCAGCGCCTCGCGTGTTCCCCAGATCTTGCGCACCCTCCGCTCGGGATTGGCCAGTGCCGCAGTCACGGCGTGGCGGCCCCAGAAACGGGGGCGGTTGCTGTTCGATCCGGTTTGGGGACGATGCCCGCGTCTTGGCCTCTGGCTCATAGCTCACTCTAAGTTCCGCTCGCGCGGAACCGGGAGCGGGCCGGTGCTGCATCGGTTCAGCATCGCCGAAACGGCTTAGAAGGCACGAATGCGCTGCGCAAGGCGTTGACAGCGCCGCGCCGCTTCGGCATTGGCGCGCACTCGCTTCGGCGTGCCGCATGGAAGGGTGGCCGAGTGGTTAAAGGCAGCAGACTGTAAATCTGCCCGCGTGAGCGTACACTGGTTCGAATCCAGTCCCTTCCACCACCTCCCCGATCAGAGCTGTTCCTCGTCGGGTTGGTAGGTCAGCCGCCGGGCATTTTGGCGCATCATCAGCCAGTCCCACATCCGCTGCCGCGCGAGCCTGCGCACCCGCTGCCGGTCCCGACGGTCACGGCGTGCCCGCGCGCGCAGCGCGAGCACGACAAGTGTCACCGTGACCGCCGCACCCAGCGCGAGCATCCAGCCATAGGACGATATGAAGCCCGCGAAATTCGCCATGTGGAAGATTCCCCCGAATCGGGCCGAAATCTATCCCACTGATTATTCAGCGTAAATCCGCACATATACTGAATGAGGGGCGGCTGGAGCGGGTAGCGGGAATCGAACCCGCGTATTCAGCTTGGAAGGCTGCTGCACTACCATTGTGCTATACCCGCCCGCTCTGGCCGCATGGCCGCCGTCAGGGGCGAAGCCGCGCCCTGCCACGACTGGGCGCCACCGGTCAAGCGGGGTGGTCACACCCGCAGATAGCGGAAATACCACACCTCATGCCCCTGACGCCGTGCCTTGCGCTCGTAGCGCGTCTCGGGCCAGTCGTCGGGGCGGGTGAGGAAGTCCTTTGCCTCCCGTGCCTGCCATGCGAAATCGCGGCGCTGGTTCATCACCATCATCGACCAGCGACAATAAGTGGGATCGTCGGTCCCCAGCCGGAACTCCGCGCCGGGCTTCAGCTTCGTCGCGATCAGGTCGAGCGGGCCGTGATTGACCATCCGCCGCTTGGCATGTCGGGCCTTCCGCCACGGATCGGGGTGGAGCAGATAGACCCGGTCAAGGCTCGCATCGGGCAGACGCTCGATCACATCCAGCGCATCGCCCATGTGCAGCCGGACATTGCTGAGCGGGCCGTCGCGGATATGACCGAGCGCGCCGACCACGCCGTTGAGGAATGGTTCGCACCCGATAAAGCCATGGTCCGGGCGCATCGCCGCCTGCCCCGCAAGATGCTCGCCCGCGCCGAATCCGATCTCGACCTCGAGGGGGCGATCGTCGCCAAACAGCCGGATTGCATCGAGCGGTCCCTCGATCGGCACCGCGAATTTTGGAAGGGTC
>JBHYGP010000503.1:0-286 GCA_051858935.1 Sphingomonas sp. | reverse complement strand
GCCATAGAGGCGGCGGATCGTGCTGGGATCGTTCATCGCTTGCCCCTTGGCGCAGCCTGCCTTGCGGGGCAAGGTTCAGCTGCGCTGAACGCGGCACCCCACCAAGATCAACCTTACGCCGCAGGGCGCAGTCTGGGCTGTTCCAGCACGCCGATGCGCGGATGGGCGATATAATAGCCCTGGAAATAGCGCACGCCGAGCGCGAGCAGCTTGTCGTAATCGGCGCGGGTTTCGACCCCTTCCGCGATCAGCCGCACGGCGCGCAGCCGCGACATCTCGATCATCT
>JBHYGP010000502.1:0-1946 GCA_051858935.1 Sphingomonas sp. | reverse complement strand
GCTGCTTTCGGCCTGGGTCGCGATGCGGACGTTGCGCACCACGCCGTTCATATTGCTCGCCCCCTCGACCTTCCACAGCAAGCGGTCGACGGGGCTGCGCAGGCGGGGGATGGGGTATTCGACGATCGCGCCGAGCTGGATGCGTTTGGTGAGGCCGACAGGGTCGTCGCGCATCACTTCGACGCGGCCATCCTTGTAGAGGACGTGCAGCGTCGTCTGCCCCTGCCACAGGCTGAGCATCCGCGCGTTGAGGGGGCGGCGCGAGCGCGACCGTTCGCCAACGGGTTCCGTGATGACCCAGAAATCGCCGCTTCCCAGTTGCTTCTGCGGCGTGACGCAGTCGAACCCGGCAAGATCACGGGCGATGGTGCGGAAATCTTCGCCAGGCGCGGCGCGGCGGATACAGGTGGCGAGCGCGCGGCCGGTGGTGCCGGCGCTCCAGCCGGGCGGACGGGCATGCGCAGGGGATGCGAGCAGCGCGGCGAACGCGACTGCGAGCGCGATCAGTGCTGCGATCCCCCGTGCCATGGTTGCCGGACTAAGCCGGGGAAGCCGAAGAAGTGGTTAAGATTGCGGGACTGAATGCCAACACTTCGCATGAATCACGCGAGCTAAGTGCCTGTCCGATGACGGGACTGTGCCGGCGCGACGCTGGTTAACGCGTGGTCGCCGATGGGGTATAATCGCGCCTAGCGAGGTTTGCGATGACACCGATGTACCTGATCGCTGCACTGGCGGTGACACTGGCCCTGGCTGGCCCTGTGGACGCGCGCGACCGATATGACACGCGCCGGATCGCGGTGCCCGCCGCGGGGCTCGACCTGTCGACCGAGGCGGGGATCGATATCCTTGCCGCGCGGATCGACCATGCGGTGAAGCGCATCTGTGGCTGGGACCGGGCATGCGTCGAGGGGGCGTGGGAAAGTACCGAATGGCAGGTCGACCGCATGATTCGCAAGGCGCGCGCCTGGCGGCGGCTGGCGGAGGAGCGCGCGGCGCAGTTGCGGGCGTGCCGCGACCGGTGTTCGCGGTCGGCGAGCTGGTATGCGCCGCCGCCGCCGGCGGGGGTGACGGTGATTGTGGTGCGCGATTAGGGGGCGGATTTAGCGGACCGTCGGCTTCCGACCCCATTGCGGACATGCGCAACGCGTGCGAGGTGGAGTGGTGGACTCGGCTAGACAGCGCCCCCTCTCAGCAATCGCTTCGCTGGCGATCTTGCTCTGCGGCTGTGAGAACGCCTGCGACAGCGTCCGCGCTCTGCAAGTCGCGCAAGCGGATTTGAAACGCAGAGGCTCAATGCCTGAAATACGAACTTTTACAATTCGGGACGAAGGCACGCTCTGGATCGTTGAACACGCGCCCCCACCAGGAGGCATGGGCGGAGCGTCGTTACATAAGATCGTCAAGGGGCGCTGCAGCGTCACCGCCGCTGAAATTTACCAATAAACAAAATCGGACGGCAGCTAGCCACTCAATTGCAGCCATACCCGTCATCCTGAACTCGTTTCAGGATCCACGTCTCCGCCAGCGGCTCGGTCGCGTGTCGCGCGGTGGATGCTGAAACAAGTTCAGCATGACGGTGGGGGAGGGGCGCGTTGCCTCATCGCAGCCTCCTCGTCGCCCCGGCCTTGACCTGGGGCTGGGCTTCTTGTCGCCCAAGGCAGCCCGGTCCCGGGTCAAGCCCGGGACGACGAGATGGTGAGTGCTGGCCCCAAACGAAAACCGCCCCGGTTTGCACCGGGGCGGCTTCGTGGTCCGCGGGTGACCGCGTTTACTTCGCCTTGGCCGGGGCCTTTTTGCCGCCCTTTTTCGAGCCCTTGGGCGCTGCCGGGGTGATCGCGAAGGTCAGCGCATTGTCCTTCAGCTTCACCTCGACCTCGCCGCCATGGACGAGCTTGCCGAACAGCAGTTCCTCGGCCAGCGGCTGCTTGATCTTTTCCTGGATC
>JBHYGP010000501.1:7296-10159 GCA_051858935.1 Sphingomonas sp. | reverse complement strand
CGGGGAGGGCGCGGACCATCGTTTCCTCGCCAGCGGCGCGGCGGTGGCGGTGGTCGATGCGCGCGGTTCGGTCGATGAGGGGCTGGCCGCGGTCCGCACCCTCGCCCCGGTCACGAACGCCAATGGCGGCGCGTTGCTCGTCCTCGTCTCGCGCGACGACACCGCCCGGCTCGGCGAGTTCTACGATGCCGGCGCGACCCAGTTCCTCGCCAGCCCGATGCGTGAGGTCGAGTTCGTCCAGGCGCTCCGCTTCGCCGCGCGCCACGCCCAGCGCGCCGGCAGCGACACCGCCCACGCGACCGGCGAGCCGCTCGGCTGGCGCTACGATCCCGCCTTGCGCTCGCTTCAGGTCACGCCCGCGCTCGCATCGATGCTCGGCTTCACCGGCACCCCCTCGCTGCGCACCGCGCTGCGCCATGTCGAGGCGGCCGATCGCGGCGCGATGCGCGGCGCGCTTCAGCGGCTGCGCGACGGGATTCAGGCGACCGCCTTCGCGCATGACCTCCCCGGTGCGGGCCGCGTGGTCGAACATCTTCAGCGCGATGCCCGCACTGGCCGCATCCATGCGTTGATCGAGCGGCTCGGCGAAGTGGACGCCAGCGCCGTGGTGCGCGACGTGCTGACCGGCGTGCGCGACGATGCCGGGATGCGCCGCTGGCTCACCCGCCGCCTCGGTGATGCCCAGCCGATCGGCGTCATCCTCGTCGCGCTTGGCCGGTTCGACATGGTCAACACCGCCTATGGCCGCGACGCCGGCGACGCCGTGCTGCGCGCCGCCTCGACCCGTATCGCCGAAGCGGTGCGTGCCACGCTCGGCCGCCGCGCGGTGCTGGCGCGGATGGGTGGGGCCGAATTCGTCGTCGCAGCAGCCGATACGGACGCGACCGCGCTCGCCCATGCAGCCAAGGGGATCGAGGAAGCGCTGACCCGCCCCTTCGTCATCGGCGACGCCATTGCCCCGGTCGGCGCGCGCGTCGCGACCGCCGCGTCGCGCCCCGGCGACGACCCCGCGATCCTGCTCCGCCGCGCCAGCGAAGCGCTTGCCGGCGAAGACAATGACAATCGCGCGGTCCCGATCGAGGCGCTCGCGGTCGACCTGCGCCGCGCGATGGACGCGGGCGAGATCGAGCTGCGCATGCAGCCCCAGGTCGCGGTCGCAACCGGCGCAATCGTCGGGGTCGAGGCGCTGGCCCGCTGGCGCCACCCCGACCATGGCGAGGTCGGCGCCGAAACCCTGTTCGCCGCCGCCGCCCGCGCCGAACTCGAACTCGCGCTGTCCGAACATGTCCAGCGCCTCGCGCTCGCGCAAGCCGCGCGCTGGCCCGCATCGCTTCGTCACCTGCGCCTGTCGGTAAACGTCACCGCCGCCGATGTCGCGCGCTCCGGGTTCGCCGACCTGTTCCTCGACTGGGTCGACTCCAGCGGCTTCCCGCGTTCGCGCCTGACGGTGGAGATTACCGAGGGCGGCCTGATCGACGATCTCGGCGAAGCCTCGCGCCTGCTCAGCGAGCTGCGCGCCGCCGGCTGCCGCGTTGCGATCGACGATTTCGGCACCGGCTATTCCAGCCTCGCGTACCTGAAAGCGCTCCCGCTCGATTACCTCAAGGTCGACCGCAAGCTGACTCAGGACATCACCGGCAGCGCGCGTGACCGCATCGTCGTGCGCGGCGTCATCGACATGGCCCGCTCGCTCGGTCTGACGGTGATCGCCGAAGGGGTGGAGACCCCCGAACAACTCGACCTGCTGGCCAAGGAGGGGTGCCAGACCTATCAGGGCTTCCTCTGCGCCGAACCGCTGACCCTGCCCGAACTGATTGCATTGGTGGAACAAACATGAACGACCCCCGCGACGCGACCGGCGTCTGGTATGGCCGCTACTTCGCGACCGGCTGGGACGTGCCCGAAAACAGCTTCATCGCGCATCTTGAGGAATTTGGCGGCGCGGTGGAGGGGGTGATCACCGAACCCGACGACACCGGCCGCTCCGAAATCCGCCGCGCCTTCGTCTCGGGCAGCCGCAGCGTCGATACGCTGGTCTTCACCAAGCAATACGACCCCGCAGGCCCGCTCGCGCACAGCGTCGCGTACACCGGACGGATCAGCGACGACGGCACCGAGGTCACCGGCGACTGGCGCTTCTCCGGCTATCACGGCAGCTTCGTGATGAACCGCGAGATTTTTAGCGCCGAGGAACTGGACGAAGACGCGGCGGTGGACGAAGAATTGCTGATCGAACTGGGCGACCCGGCACCGCCGGCATGGCGCCTGTGACATGGGAGGGATTGAGATGATGAACCGCCGCGGCCTGTTCGCGACACTGGCGATGCTGCTCACCGCAGCTTTGCTCCCCGCACCCGCCGCGGCCAAGGGCTTCACGTCCGACCGCATCGCCGTCACGGTGGAGGGGAAGGGCGCCGACGTCATCCTCATCCCCGGCCTGTCCTCGTCCCCACGTGTCTGGGCCGAGATGACCGCCGCGCTCCCCGGCTATCGCTACCACAAGGTTCAGGTGCGCGGCTTTGGCGGGCTCGACAAGGGCGGGAACACCGAAGGCAACGTCGCCGCCCCGGTGGCCGAGGAAATCGCGCGCTACATCGCCGAACACAAGCTCGGCAAGGTCGCGGTGATCGGCCATTCGATGGGCGGCACGATGGCGATGATGCTCGCCGCACGTCACCCCGACCACGTATCGAAGCTGATGGTGGTCGACATGCTCCCCTTCCTCGGTGCGATGTTCGGCGGACCGCAGGCGACGCCCGAAACGCTCAAGCCGATCGCCGATCAGATCATGGCCGGCATGAAGGGTTCCGCCCCCGAAGCCTATGCCGCGCAGCTCAAGGGGACCATCGACTCGATGGTAGCG
>JBHYGP010000501.1:0-7286 GCA_051858935.1 Sphingomonas sp. | reverse complement strand
GCATGCGCGCGCCCGCGCTCGACGACGCGATGAAGTCCGACCGCGACGTCTCCGCCCGCGCCTATGGCGAACTCGTCATGACCAACCTGATGCCCGAACTGAGCAAGATCACCGCCCCGACCACCGTGCTCTATGTGACGCCCAAGGGTGCCCCGGTCACCGACGCGCAGATGGATGGCTTCTACCAGATGTCCTACGCCCCGATCGCGGGCGCAAAGCTGGTCCGCGTTCCCGCCTCGGCGCACTTCATCATGTGGGACAACGCGCCCTTCTTCCAGGCTCAGGTAAAGGCATTCCTCGCAGCATGATCCTCACCCTCGCACTCGCCGCCGCCACGCTCGCTGCGCTTCCCGCCATGGCTCAGGACGACGCCCCCGACCGCTCGCAGGACGTCGCCTGGCACAACAAGCAGATGCTGGCGCTGGCCGAACGCCATAGCGGCACCGGCTGGAACGTCACCGCCAGCGGCCTGCGCTGGCGGCTGATCGCGGGCAACGGCTCCGGCAAACGCCCCGGCCCGACCGATCGCGTCGCGGTCCATTATGTCGGCACCTTCACCGACGGCGTGGAGTTCGACAGCTCGGTCAAGCGCGGCGTCCCCGCCGTATTCCCCTTGAACCGCGTCATCCCCGGCTGGACCGAAGGCGTCCAGCTGATGGGCGTCGGCGACAAGGTCGAATTCGCGATCCCCGCGGAAATCGCCTACGGCCCCAACGGCCGCGGCCCGATCCCGGGCGGCGCGACCTTGCTGTTCACGGTGGAACTGTTGGGGATCGAAGGGGCGGGGGAGTAGGGCTGAACCCTTTTAGCAAATTTGCCAAAAAATTCGGCTCGGCTTCCCTCTACGTTTCAGACACTGGTCTGAATACCGGACGACCTTCGGCTATATTGATGAGTTCGGGTAGTGCGTAGGTCGCTGGCGTACGCCCGCCACCTTCGCGGATACGAGTTATCACTCCTTCCGCTTCGAGTTGCCGGAGCATGTTGTTGGCAGTCACTCGATTGTTGAAACCGGCTCGGCGGGCGAAGCTCGTCCCGGAAATGATTGGCTGCGTGAAGAGCACATCGACCGCAGCCATCGCAAATTGGGAATGGGTGATTTCAACTACGCGGCGGCGCATGTCGTCATAGAGATCCCGAATTCGCCGGACCTTGTCGAGGTTTGCTTCAGCTTGGTCGATGACGCCCCTTAGGAAAAAGGAAATCCAGCCATGCCAATCGTCGCGATCGGTAATGGCGAGGAGCCGATCATAGTATTCAGTCCGGTGCTCCTCCAGAAACTCGGACATGTAAAACATGGGGCTTGAGAGCGCTCGCCGCTGGTAGAGGACGAGCGGGATGAGCATTCGTCCGATGCGGCCATTACCGTCTTTGAAGGGGTGTAAAATCTCAAATTGCGCGTGCGCAACAGCGGTTTGCAGCGTCGGATCCTCGGTAGGGAGCGCCATATAGGCTTCCCATTTCTCGAGTTCGGCCTTCAAAATTAGAGGGCTGGGGGGAATAAAGCGCGCACGCTCAATCGGATCACCGTGCCTGCCGATCCAGTTTTGATCTTCTCGAAACTGGCCAGGGGCTTTGTCTCTCCCACGAACGCCTTGCAATAGACGCTGATGCACCTCTCGAATCATAGAAAGGGTGATCGATCGGGTAGTCAGCGCTGTTTGAGCGATACTTACGGCTGCACGATAGTTGTTGATCTCTTCGATGTCACCGCGCCGGGTTTCGGACACGATCAGGCCGGCATCAGCTTCAAGAACCTCGTCAAGCGTGGCTTGGGTGCCTTCAATGCGCGAGGACAAAACGGCTTCGTTAGCGGTTATCGGTGATAGCAACACGGCTGGATTTGGAAGGGTTTGCAACATCCCATCATAGCGAGCGAGGGAGGCGTTCGCTCGACCAACGAGCGGCAATATTTCACGCCAGTTCAAATCGGTGATCGGAAGAGGGTGTGGAATGCAGGGAGAGGCTGGCATTCCAGATTGCTAGCATGCCCCGCGCATTTTTGAAAAGTAGTTTGATGTTTTGATTTTCAAAAGGGCTTTTGTGAAAAGCGTACTTTGCCTTTGCGCGCTAACGATTCCCGGAAAAAGGTTCGACGTTCCACGACTCGATGATTGATAACTGAAATTACCGCAAACCCAATTTTGAAAAGGGAAAGGCCGAGGTAATTATCGCTACCGCTCGCCCTCACCCCAACGCCTCAAACGCCCCCGTCTCGAAATCCTCGCCCAGCAGCGCGACGATCCGCGCCGCCACCGCTTCCGGCGGCTTGACGCTCTCCGGTGCCTCGCCCGGGTAGGCGCGCGCGCGCATCTTGGTCCGCGTCGCGCCCGGGTCGAGCAGCGCCACGCGCACCTTGGTCAGGTTGCGCACCTCGTCGGCATAGCTCAGCAGCAGATTTTCGAACGCCGCCTTGGTCGCGCCGTACAGGCCCCAATAGGCGCGCGGCTGGCGGCCGACCTTCGACGTCACGCCGATCACCCGCGCCCCGTCCGACTTGCGCAGCAAGCCGTCGAATGCCCCGATCAGCGCCGCCTGCGCGCTGACGTTGAGCGCCAGCACTTTGGCCACTTCCTTGGGATCGAACGCCGCCACCGCCGACAACGTGCCCAGCGCCGCCGCATTCAGCACGAGGATGTCGAGCTTCCCCCACCGCTCTGCCACCGCAGCGGCCAAACGCGGGATCGAATCGCTCTCGATCAGATCCATCGGCGCAATCGTCGCCGATCCGCCCGCCGCAAAGATCGCTTCCTCGACCTCTTCAAGGCCCCCCGCGGTGCGCGCGGTCAGGACGACATGCGCGCCCTGTGCCGCCAGCGCGATCGCGGTCGCCGCGCCAATACCCCGGCTCGCGCCGGTGACGAGCGCGATGCGCCCTGCAAGTGCCTGCTGCGTCATGGGATCAATGGGTCTCGTCGAGCAACGCGAGCTGGCTGATCGCCTGCTCGTCATGGTCGGTTAACTGGGTCGGATACTGGCCGGAGAAACACGCATCGCAATAACGCGGCAGCACGTCGCCGCGCCCCGGTTCGCCCAGCGCGCGGTACAGCCCGTCGATCGACACGAACGCCAGGCTGTCGGCCTTGATGAACTTCGCCATCCCCGCAACGTCATGCTGCGCGGCGAGCAGCTTGGAGCGCTCGGGCGTGTCGACGCCATAGAAACAGCTATGCGTCGTCGGCGGGCTGGCGATGCGCATATGCACTTCCGCCGCGCCGGCCTCGCGCATCATCTCGACGATCTTCAGGCTGGTCGTCCCACGCACGATCGAATCGTCGATCAGGATGATGCGCTTGCCCTTGATCAGCGCGCGATTGGCGTTGTGCTTGAGCTTGACGCCTAGCCGCCGCACTTCCGCGCTCGGCTGGATGAACGTCCGCCCGACATAGTGCGAGCGGATGATGCCCAACTCGAACGGAATCCCCGATTGCTGGGCGTATCCGATCGCGGCGGGGACGCCCGAATCCGGCACCGGGATCACCAGATCGGCATCGACCGGCGATTCGATCGCCAGCTCCGCGCCAATGCCCTTGCGCACGGTATAGACGGACCGGTCCTGCGCGATCGAATCCGGGCGGCTGAAATACACCCACTCGAAGATGCACGGGCGCGGCGCGATCGCCGTGAACGGGCGGATCGAACGCATCGCCCCGTCCTGCACGATCACCAGCTCGCCCGGCTCGACATCGCGGACATAGGTCGCACCGACCACGTCGAGCGCCACCGTTTCCGAGGCAAAGATGAAGCTGTCGCCGAGGCGTCCCATCACCAGCGGCCGGATGCCCAGCGGGTCGCGGCACGCGATCATGCCAGCGGGCGTCATGCAGATCAGCGAATAGGCGCCCTCGACCTGCTTCAGCGCATCGATGAACCGGTCGAGCAGGTCCTTGTAGCCGCTTGTCGCGACCAGATGGATGATCGTCTCGGTATCCGACGTCGACTGGAAGATCGACCCGCGCCGGATCAGCTCGCGGCGCAGATGCATCGCGTTCGAGATATTGCCGTTATGCGCCACCGCAAAGCCGCCGCTCGCCAGCTCGGCATAGAGCGGCTGCACGTTGCGCAGCGCGGTCTCGCCAGTGGTCGAATAGCGGACATGGCCGCACGCCACGGTCCCGGCCAGCGCGCGGATCACCTCGTCGCGGTCGAAATTGCCCGCGACATGGCCCATCGCGCGGTGCGTGTGGAAGTTGGCGCCGTCAAAGCTGGTGATTCCGGCCGCCTCCTGTCCACGATGCTGCAACGCGTGCAGCCCCAGCGCAACGAGCGCAGCTGCGCCCTCGGCACCGGAAACACCGAATACGCCGCACTCTTCGCGCAGCTTGTCGTCATCGAACGGATGTGTGGTCAGCATCGGCCCTTCGGGGGAGTCGTTGGTCGATCCGCGGGCATATAGGCAGTCGATCCGGCTTTGTCGCCTGTTTGTCACATCAAATCCGGGATCATTGTGTTTCCCCGTAGGTTGGGAAGGGGAGAGGAGACCGGCAATGGCCAAGGACCACGGACCCCAGATCAAGGACGACAAGCTCTACGAAGAGCTGCGCAAGGACGGCGCGTCGAAGGAAAAGGCCGCCCGCATCGCCAACGCCAAGGCGGGCGGCTCGCTCGACCACAAGAGCACGAACCTTGAAGATCGCAGCAAGGACGAGCTGTACGACGAGGCCAAGGAGATCGGCATCGAAGGCCGCTCCGAAATGACCAAGGACGAACTGATCGACGCGATTCGGGATCGGTGAGGCAAGCAATTCCTCCCCCAGCTCGCTGGGGGAGGGGGACCGCCGAAGGCGGTGGAGGGGCCGCCCCGAAGAGGGCGGAATTTTGCCGAGCTGTTGAACGGCTGTCTGCGCAGCCGCCCCTCCACCACCGCCTGCGGCGGCGGTCCCCCTCCCCTGAGACAAGCTCAGGGGAGGAATGAGTTCACCTCAAATCCCCACTCTGTTCGCCCCAATCGATGACACATCGATGACGTAATCGATTTCCTCACTCGCACTGACCTGTTTATCCCGTTTCCGGGACTCGCCCGGCTCCGGTACCCTGACACCACACCAACGACACAAGACGGAGGGATTCCCACATGGACGCAAAGACCGGATCGATCGACGGCGGCGGCTGCCCCGTTCACGGCAATGGCGGAGTCCGCGCGCTGCTGGGCCGCACCAACAAAGATTGGTGGCCGGAGATGCTGGCGACCGAAATCCTCAACCCCAACGGCCCGTCCAACCCGATGGGGCCGGACTTCGACTATGCCGAAGCCTTCAAGCAGCTCGATTATCAGGCGCTCAAGGCCGACCTGACCGCGCTGATGACCGACAGCCAGGACTGGTGGCCGGCCGATTACGGCCATTACGGCCCGTTCTTCATCCGCATGGCGTGGCACGCCGCCGGCACCTATCGCACCGCCGACGGGCGCGGCGGCGCCAATAGCGGGCAGCAGCGTTTCGCCCCGCTCGACAGCTGGCCCGACAATGGCAATCTCGACAAGGCGCGCCGCCTGTTGTGGCCGATCAAGCAGAAATATGGCCAGCAGATCAGTTGGGCCGACCTGTTCATCCTCACCGGCAATGTCGCGATCGAGAGCATGGGTGGCCCGGTGTTCGGCTTCGGCGGCGGTCGCGCCGACGTGTACGAGCCGGAGCGCGACATCTATTGGGGCAGCGAAGACAAGTGGGTCAATCAGGGCGTCCAGACCCGCATCGCCCCCGAACACGGCATGCACGAGATCGAAGGGCCGCTCGCCGCGATCCAGATGGGGCTGATCTACGTCAATCCCGAAGGGCCGCAGGGCAACCCGCACGACGATGAGGGCATGGCCCGCGACATGAAGGAAACCTTCCGTCGCATGGCGATGAGCCCCGAGGAAACCGTCGCGCTCACCGCCGGCGGTCACACCTTCGGCAAGGCGCATGGCAATGGCGACGCCTCGCTGCTCGGCAATGCGCCGGCGGGCGGCGACATCACCGCGCTCGGCTTTGGCTGGGTGTCGAGCCACGAGAGCGGTGGCATCGGCGAACACACCGTCACCAGCGGGATCGAGGGCGCGTGGACCAACACCCCGCGCGAATGGACCGAGAATTATTTCCGCCTGCTGTTCGACTATGACTATGAACTGGTGAAGTCCCCCGCGGGCGCCCACCAGTGGCAGCCGATCAACCAGAAGCCGGAGGACATGGCCCCGGCGGCATGGGACCCGAACATCAAGGTCCCGACCATGATGACCACCGCCGACATGGCGCTGAAGCGCGACCCCGAATTCCGCGCGATCAGCGAACGCTTCCGCGCCGATCACGAAGCGTTCAAGGACGCCTTCGCTCGCGCCTGGTTCAAGCTGACCCATCGCGACATGGGCCCCAAGGTCCGCTATCTCGGCCCGGAAGTGCCCGAAGAGGACCTGATCTGGCAGGACCCGATCCCCGCCAGCACCATGCCCAGCGACGCGCTGATCGCCGAGGTGAAGGGCAAGATCCGCGCCAGCGGCCTCACCGTCAGCCAGCTGGTCAAGACCGCCTGGGCCTCGGCCAGCACCTATCGCAAGTCCGACCATCGCGGCGGTGCCAATGGCGCGCGCGTTGCGCTGGCTCCCCAGAAGGACTGGGAGGTCAATGAGGCGGAGATGCTGGCCAAGGTGATCGACACGCTGAACGGCCTGCGCGGTAGCATGTCGCTCGCCGACGCGATCGTGCTGGGCGGCGTGGTCGGTCTGGAAATGGCGGGCGCGACCGACGTGCCCTTCACCGGCGGCCGCGGCGACGCGACGCAGGAGCAGACCGATGTCGAGAGCTTCGAGTGGCTCGAGCCGGAGGCCGACGCCTTCCGCAACTATCTCGGCAAGAAGAAGCTGGCGGTAAAGACCGAGGAAATGATGCTCGACCGCGCGTCGTTGCTTGGCCTCTCGGTCCCCGAACTGGTCGTGCTGATCGGCGGCCTGCGCGTGCTCGGCGCGAACCATGGCGAACGCGGCCATGGCCATTTCACCAAGCGCTCGGGCCAGCTGACCAACGACTTCTTCGTCAACCTTCTCGGCATGACCAATGTCTGGAAGGCCGCCGAGGGATCGGACGATCAGGAATTCATCGCGACCGACCGCAAGGGCGGCCACGAAACCTGGCGCGCGACCCGCGCCGACCTGATCTTCGGCTCCAACTCCGAACTGCGTGCGGTCGCCGAAGTCTATGCCGAGAACGGCCATGAAGAGAAGTTCAAGCGCGACTTCGTGGCGGCATGGACCAAGGTGATGAACGCCGACCGCTTCGACCTGAAGGGGTGAGATAAACTTAGCCCCTCCCCTT
>JBHYGP010000500.1:0-1947 GCA_051858935.1 Sphingomonas sp. | reverse complement strand
TGTCGACGATGTCCATCGTCGGATTGGCCGGGGTTTCGAAGAAAAAGACCTTGGTATTCGGGCGGATCGCGTCGACGAATTGCTGGGGGTCGCGCGCGTCGACCACAGTCGTCTCGATCCCGAAGCGCGGCATCAGCGTGTCGGTCAGCCAGCGGCACGACCCGAACGCGGCGCGCCCGCCGACCAAATGGTCGCCCGCCGACAGCTGGCACAGCAGCGCCGCCGTCATCGCCGCCATGCCCGACGCGGTCGCACGGCACGCCTCGGCCCCTTCGAGCAGGGCGATGCGATGTTCGAGCATCTCGACCGTCGGGTTCTGCAGGCGCGAATAGGTCATGCCCTGCTGATCGCCGGCAAAGCGCGCGGCGGCGTCCCCGGCACAGTCATAGGCATAGCCCGAGGTGAGGAAGAGCGCCTCGCTCGTCTCCCCCCATTCGCTGCGCGCGGTCCCCCCGCGCACCGCGAGCGTGGCGGGCTTCCAGTGGCGGGTGATCTCGCGGTCTTGTCCGGTGCGGCGCTTCATGTTGTCCCTCTAGAAGCGGAAGCCGCGCGGGCGCAAGCGCAACGGGTGACGCGGGCGCGAAGCTCAGCTATCGACTCGCCCGATGCTCGACCGTCTCGAACAGCGCCCCGTCCTGCTTGGCCTGCTTCTCGCGGTCGTTGCGCAAATCCTGTTCACCATCGGCGTCGAGCGCCCGAGCATCCTGTTGTTCGATGAAGTGCATTACGTCACCGCCGCTCGGGTGCTGCTCGACTTCTCGCACATCACCAATCCCGAACATCCGATGCTGGGCAAGTCGCTGATTGCGCTGGGCATTCACCTGATCGGCGACAATGCGCTGGGGTGGCGGCTCGTCTCGACGCTGTTCGGCAGCGCGACGATCGCCGGGGTCTATGCCTTCACCCTGTTGCTGACCCGGGCGACGCGCCCTGCCCTGTTCGCCGCGATCTTCGCGATGTTGGGGCAGATGGTGTTCGTGCAGGCGCGGATCGGGATGCTCGACATATTCATGGGCGGGTTTCTGGTGTGGGCGGGGGTCGCCTTCCTCGCCGCGATGCGCACCGAGTCGCGGCGGGCATGGGGTTATTGGCTCGCCTGTGCGGTGCTGTTCGGAGCGGCGGTCGGGGTGAAGTGGGCGGCGATTCCCTATGTCGCGCTGGCCGGAGTCACGTTCCTGTGGCTGCGATACCGCGAAGCCATGCGCTTCGGCGGCATCCATTGGCTCCCCGCGCTGGCCGTGCTCGGCGTGGTCAGCATCGCCACCTATTTCGCGACCTTCGCGCCCGCCTTCTTCTACGAGTCCAATCCGATGACGCTGGCGCGGTTGATCCCGTTCCAGTTCGAGATGCTGGCGCTGCAGACTCAGGTGCTGACTCCGCACAATTACCAGTCGAGCTGGTGGACCTGGCCGCTGATGCTGCGCCCGATCTGGTATTTCTATGAGCCCGATCAGGGGGCGATGCGCGGCGTGCTGCTGATCGGCAACCCGGTGATCATGTGGAGCGGGCTGGTCGCGGTCGCGGCCTGCTGGTGGGCGGGGTTGCGGAACAAGGCGGGCGTGCCGCTCGCCGCCGCGATCCTGTGGACCTTTTCACTCGGGGTGTGGGCGGTGACCCCCAAGTCGCTGGGCTTCTTCTATTATTACTATCTGCCCAGCATCATCCTGTGCGTGGTGCTGGCCGTCGCGCTGCATCACTGGCGCGAACGGCTCAAGCAGCGCGACGAGTGGCTGCTCGTACCGGCAGTCGGGATGTTCGCCTGGTTCTACCCGATCATCGCGGCGCAGGATCTGACCGGCACACGCGCCTTTACCCGCTGGATGTGGCTGCCCGGCTGGGCCTAGGGCCGTTTTCAGCTAGGCGACACCGGCCCGCTCTCCCGCCCGGCCACCCCCGAGCGTAACCGCGTTGGGTGGCCGGGTGGGGGAGCGGGCCGGTGCCGCATTC
>JBHYGP010000499.1:0-1955 GCA_051858935.1 Sphingomonas sp. | reverse complement strand
TAATGGTCCGTGCGATTCGGTCACTGCTCTTCCCATCTCCGAACGGGTTATGCGCGCGCGCCATGGCGGCATAGGCTTCCGGGTCGTCGAGCAATTCAAGGGTTGCCGCGACGATGGTTTCCTCATCGCTGCCGACCAGCCGGGCGGTGCCGGCGACGACGCCCTCGGGGCGCTCGGTCGTCTCGCGCATCACCAGCACCGGCTTGGCCAGTGCGGGCGCCTCTTCCTGCACGCCGCCGCTGTCGGTGAGGACGAGGTGGCAGCGCGCGAGCAGGGCGACGAAATTGGGATAATCGAGCGGGTCGATCATTTGCCATCCCGCCCAGCACCGCCTGCATCGGCGCGCGGACATTGGGGTTGGGATGGACCGGGAAGATCACCGCGACATCCGGGCGCTCGGCGATACGGCGCACCGCGCGCGCCATGCCCTCGAGCCCCGACCCGAAATTCTCGCGCCGGTGCGTCGTGACCGCGATGATCCGCTTGCCTGCGAAGGGCGCGAGGATCGGCTCGATCTGCGCGGCGAGCGACGGGTTCTGCTCGATCGAAGCGAGCGTGGTGTGGAGCGCGTCGATCACCGTGTTACCGGTCACATGGACGCGATCGGCCGGCACATTCTCGATCAACAGCGCATCGCGTGCGGTGTCGGTCGGTGCGAAATGCTGGTCGGCGATCGTACCGATGATCTTGCGGTTGACCTCTTCGGGCCAGGGATGATGGATGTTGCCGCTGCGCAGACCCGCCTCGACATGCGAGACGGGGATCTTGCGGTAATAGGCGGTCAGCGCGCCAACCATCGCGGTGGCGGTATCGCCCTGCACCACGACCCGGTCGGGCTTTTCCTCGTCCAGCACCCGGCCGATCTCGCGCAGCAGCCGCGCGGTCAGCTCGTCGAGCGACTGGTTGGGCAGCATGATATCGAGATCATGGTCGGGGACGATCCCCGCAATTTCCAGCACCTGATCGAGCATCTGGCGGTGTTGCGCGGTGACACAGACGCGCAGGTCGACCGCCGGATCGTCGCGCAGCCGCTGGACCAGCGGATACAGCTTGATCGCCTCTGGCCGTGTCCCGAACACGATGAGAACGCGCAGTCGCGGTGCAGTGGCCATGCCGGACCCCTTTCAGATCAGCAATTTGGAGGCAAGCGAAACTTCGGAGCGGGTAGGGCGATCCTGTTGCGGTCGGGTTACGAAATCGGCTTGAGAGTCAGGGCATCGACCCACAGGTTCGCGCTTTCCAGCGTGTCGCTCTTGTGCCCGATCAGGCTCAGCTTCGGGCCGACACACCCGGCGGGCACGTCGAACGCGAGCGCGAAGCGATACGGGCGGTCGACGCCCGGCGACAGCGGTTGTTTCGCGATCTCGCGCTCCTGCGCGCCGCGACCGCAGCGCAGCGACCAATGGACCTGTCCCATGGCAACTTCGGCATCGGTGGTCGCGCGTCCGGCGAAGCGATAGCGCCCGGCAGGCAGCACCAGTTGCTGTTCAGCGAAGGTCGCCTGCTGATCGCCGGGGTAGGAGATGTAAAGCGAACTGCCCTGACCTGGAATCAGGCTCTCGCCGGCTTCCGCGATGACGCCGCCATCGGAAAAATAGCGCCAGCCAAACGGTGGCGGCACGTCCAGTCCGGTAAAGTCGCCGTCGCGCAGCAGCCCGCCGGCCTTGATCCGGGTCGCGCGCGGCAGCATCGCCATCCAGCGGCGATGGAGCAGCGGCAAGCGCGTCTCGGCTGCGGCGCGCTGGAAATAGGGGGTGGCCTCCTGCGTCGTAGGCGGCGCGCCGAGCGCGGCGAGCCGGGCCAGCAGCGCATGCCCGGCCTCCAGATCGACCTTCGGCTCGGCGAGTTCGAGCAGCAAGGCGCCGCGCCAGCTCGGCCGGGTCGCGAGCATCCGCGCCATCGGCTCGACCACGCGCGGATCCTTCAGCCGCTGGGCGAGCATCGGCACGACCACG
>JBHYGP010000498.1:0-1969 GCA_051858935.1 Sphingomonas sp. | reverse complement strand
ACGCCTGGCGCGCGGCATGATCGGCCACCGCAAGCAGCGCGAAGGCCAGATCCTGCGCCTGCTCGACCAGCAGGTTGGCGCGATCCCCGACATGGTGACACGCATGTATGTTGGCCTCGATCCGCGCCTCACCGGCGCGGCTGGCCGATCGGTGCTGGCGCATCTGATCGACCTCAACAATCGCGGCCTGGTCCGCGCGGACGGAGAGCTATGGACCAGGGCGGCGTAAGGCAGCGCAGCGGACTTGCGCAGGGCTGCGTCATCGCGCTCGGCATGGTGCTGGCGATGGCGCTGGCGGTCGGTGCGACGCTGTATTTCGTAGGGCGCAGCGCGTTTGACCGGCTGACCGGCGGCCCCGATCCGGTCACGGTGGCGAGCGCCAGCCTTCAGGGGTTGCGCGAACAAAACCGCCTGTCGGCCTTTGCCGCGCGCTATGTCGCGGTGGTCACCACCAGCCAGACCCGGATGGGCTTCACCGCGCAAAAGACGATGATCATGCCGGGCTCGGTCCGCTACGAGGTCGATCTCGGCAAGCTCAACCAGCGCGACGTCATCTGGGACCCGGCGACAAAGAAGCTCAGCATCGCCCTCCCCCCGCTCGAAGTCGTCGGGCCGGAAGTCGATCTCAACAATATCCGCGAATATGGTGAGGGCGGCGTGCTGATGACCCTCACCGACAGCGAAGAGCGACTAGACGCCGCCAACCGCGCCGCAGGGCAGAAGGAACTGGTCCGCCAGGCGCGCGAGGCGACCCCGATGCGCCTCGCCCGCGACGCCACCCGCCGCGCGGTCGAGCGCAGCTTTTCAATGCCGCTGCGCGCGACCGGTATGGACGTGACCGTCGAGGCGCTGTTCCCCGATGAGCGCAGTTCCACCGACCGCGAGCGCTGGGATGTATCCAAGTCGATCGAACAGGTGCTGCGCGAGCGGGCCGAGCGCGAGGGCGCGAAGAAGTAGCGTTCGCTAAGACCGGGCAATGTGATACATATCGCTTCCGCAACAAGTTGCGGGGGCATTATGGCAACGATCGTCGGAGGCTCGACCGGCGCGCGCATGCGCGATTCACGCTTTTTCGAGATCAGCGCGCTTCTGATGGCGCTGGTTCTGGTGGCAGGTTTCAGCCTTCATCTGGCGATGGGGCGGTCGTCATTCGGTGCCCCGACCTTCGTGCATGTCCATGGCGTCATCTTCTTTGGCTGGGTGTTTATCTACGTCGCGCAGACCTTTCTCGCGACGCGTGGGTCGCTGGAACTGCACCGTCGGCTCGGTTGGCTCGCGGCTGGCTGGGTCGCGGCGATGGTGGTCGCCGGCTTTGCCGTGATCATCTGGCGCATCCAGTTGGCGCAGGCGCCCTTCTTTTTCCGCCCACAGCATTTCCTGATCGCCAATCCGCTGGTCGTGTTGCTGTTCGCCGGGCTGACCAGCGCCGCTGTCGCGATGCGCAAGCGCACGGACTGGCATCGCCGCCTGCATCTGTGCGCGATGGCGGCGCTACTCGGACCCGGATTCGGGCGGCTGCTCCCCATGCCGCTGATGATCCCCTGGTCCTACCAGATCGCGATGGTCTGCGGGCTTGCCTTCCCGGTGGCCGGAATGATCCGCGACCTGCTCCGCACCGGGCGCGTCCATCGCGCGTGGTGGTGGGGGATCGGAACGATCCTGGCGGTGATGGCCGGTACCGAGGCGATCGTCTATTCGCCGATCGGCGATGCGATCTATGGCTGGGTGACTGCAGGGACGCCGGGGGCCGCCGTCGCGCCGCTGGAGTTCGGGCCGATGCCGCCAATGGGTTGAACCGGAACCCCGACAAGGCCATGTGAGGCCCGAATCAGAGGGCATCACGATGAACGCACGCACCGACCTGTCCGGCATCGACATCCGCGCCGAGATCGACCGCCTGCGCAAGGAGCACAACGCCGTCATCCTCGCGCATTATTACCAGAAGCCCGAGATTCAGGACCTCGCCGAT
>JBHYGP010000497.1:0-1982 GCA_051858935.1 Sphingomonas sp. | reverse complement strand
CGTCAGCTACGCTGACACCTCCCCCTGGCGGGGGAGGATAAATCGCCGCCAAAATCCACTTTCCTACAAGCCTGCATCAGGCATATCTCATCTGTCCCCTCAACCGACAGGGACAACCCTCATGCCTTTCGCACCCCGCCTGACACAACGCCACCCCGCGTCGCGACACTGTCGCGTCGGTGTCGCGACGCAGGCGCAAACCGGTCGCTTCTCGGTCGCTTCGCCCCGAAACCCCATCAAAAACGTCAGCTTCGTCGGACGCTCAAACCGTCCCGCGCAGCTCCAGCGCCCGCGCAAACACCGCCTCGAACATCTCCACCGTCAGTCGCCCGGTATTCTGGTTGTAGCGCGAGCAGTGATAGCTATCGATCAGCACCCGCCCATCCGGCATGCGATGCTCCGCCAGATGGCCGAAGCGACATTTGGGCAGCTTGCCGCCGAGGATCTTGACCGCGCTCTGATGCGCGATCTGACCGAGCGCGATGAAGATGCGCGCATTGGGCAACGCATCGACCTGTGCCTCGGCGAAGGGCCGACAGGTCCGCGCCTCTTCCGGGGTCGGCTTGTTCTCTGGCGGCAGGCACTTGACCGAATTGACGATAATCGTGTCCTTCAGCCGCAACCCGTCATCCGCCCGGCTCTCATATTTGCCCTGCGTAAAGCCGAACTTGGCGAGCGTCGCGAACATCAAATCGCCCGCGAAATCCCCGGTAAAGGGCCGCCCCGTCCGGTTCGCCCCATGCTTCCCCGGCGCCAGCCCGATAATGCCCAGCCAGCCTGTCGGATCGCCGAACGCAGGGACCGGCGCGTTCCACCAGTCGGGATATTCCGCCCGCAACTCCTGCCGCAACGCGACGAGGCGCGGACAGCGCGGGCAATCGCGCGGCGGCTCGGTATCGGGCAACGGACTTGGCGGGATCATGCGCCAGCGTTAGGCGGGGCGGGTGAGCACCTCAACCCCGCCGCACCTTTACGTCATCGCGCTCGGTTCCAACCGGCGTGGGTCGCACGGTTCGCCACGGCAGGAACTGGCGGCGGCGGTGTCGGCAATCGGCGGCGTGGTAGCGCAGTCGCCCGTGATCGAGACGGCCCCGCTCGGCCCCTCGCGCCGCCGCTTCGCCAATGCCGCGATTTTGATCGAGAGCGCGAAGAGCCCGCCCGACCTGCTCGCCCGCCTCAAACAGATCGAGCGCGACTTCGGTCGCCGCAATGCCCGCCGCTGGGAAGCCCGGGTGATCGACCTCGACCTGATCCTCTGGTCGGGCGGCGCATGGAGCAGCCCCGGCCTGACCATCCCTCACCCGCAATTCCGCCTGCGCAGCTTCGTACTGCGTCCATTGATGGCACTCGTCCCCGACTGGCGCGACCCGCTGACGGGGCGCACGATCCGCCAATTGGCCGCGCGCACCGGTTGACCGGCGCGCCGCACACCCCTAGGTGCACCCCCACCTCACCTGTCGGGGGCCCTTAGCTCAGTCGGTAGAGCAACTGACTTTTAATCAGTAGGTCGATGGTTCGAATCCATCAGGGCTCACCACCGGAGAACTTCATGTCCGATCAGCCACTCCCCCAGTCCAGCGCGTCCGCAGTATTCGGATACGAACTCTATCCGCGCGAATCGGCGCTGGAGGTCGAGGTGTGGCCGCTCTCGGGCACTTGGTCGCCGTTCGTGGTCGTCGTTCCCGTCGCGGAGCGGGGACTGCTGAACTCGGTCGCTGTCGCGCGGCGCAGCGAGCGCTATCTGGACGCGGCGATCGTGCGCAAGGTCGATGTCGATGCTGGCAGCCATGCCGGGTTCGGGCTGCATCAGGACGTGACGCCCACCGTCTCGGCGCGCATCTTCCTCAGCAAGACGCCGAGCGAGGTTCAGTTCGGTGAGGTCGGCAAACCGCTCCACGTCCTCCGCTTCGGGGACCAATAGCGCTCAGGCGGGCATCAGCCCCAGCCGCGTAACCCCGGCGAAATAGCCCCGCATCGCATCC
>JBHYGP010000496.1:0-2002 GCA_051858935.1 Sphingomonas sp. | reverse complement strand
GCCGATTGCGCGGCGACATCGGTGGTGATCAGCAGCAGAGGCGTGTTGTCGCCGTCGCGGATGCCGCGCGATTCGGTCTCACGGTACGCGGTGATAAGCTTGACCGACGCGACATCGGTCAGACGAATATTGGCGGTCGCGGCGAGGCCCCACACTTCGGAGTTGCTCTCGACCGGCGCGGTGCCACCATTCACATAGGGCCCGCGATCCTGGAAGTCGTTGGCGCAGCGAATGTCGTTGATCATCGGCACATTGGGCGCACCGAAGCGCGGATCGCCGGGGACCAGCGGCGCGAACGGGATGGTCGCGCCGGGGCAACCGGCAGCGACGCTGGCGATCGCGGCGACCGGTGCCTGCTCGTTCACCCCGGCAAAGGTGAACGGCGCGCCATTCTCGTCCTGCTTGCTGTAATCGGCGCGCAGGAACAGGTCGAAGTCGCTCGATGGCTCCCACAGCAGCGACGCGGCGAGCGAGAAGCGGTTTTCATTGCCAAGGTCGAGGCCATCGGCCGCGCGGATCACATAGCCGTCACGCTTGCGGAAGCCGCCGGAGAAGCGCGCCGCTGCGGTCGTGCCCAGCGGCACGTTGACGACGCCAAAACCCTCGATCAAATTTTCGCTGCCGCCGCGCACCCGCGCCCGGCCGCTGAATTCGCCCAGCTTGGGCTGCTGCGTGCGGACCAGGATCGCGCCGCCGATCGTGTTGCGACCGAACAACGTCCCCTGCGGCCCGCGCAGCACCTCGACCCCGGCGATATCGCCAAAATCGATCGCGCCGCCCACGGCACGACCCAGATACACTTCGTCGAGATAGACGCCGACGCCCGGATCGACCGCCGCAGTCGGATCGACCTGGCCGACACCACGGATGAACACGACCGACGACGCGCTGTTGCCCGACAGCTGGCCGGCGGGCTTGAACTGCAGGCTCGGCGTGATTCGCTCCAGATCCTGAGTCTGGGTGATCTGGCGATCCTGCAGCATCTCCGCACTGAACGCGGAGATCGCGACCGGCGTATCCTGCAGGCTCTCCTCACGCCGGCGCGCGGTGACGACGATCTCGTCGGTGGGCGCCGTCTCGGCCTCCTGCGCCGCGTCCTGCGCGAACGCCGGCATTGCTGCGGTAAAGCTCAAAACTGCCGCAATCGCGGCGATGCTGGATGCAGCGCGACCCTGCGCGCGCGAAGTCCCTCGACCCATCATCACACTCCCCTTTTTTGCCCGCGATTCTTGGCGATCGGCGGTGCGATATTACTCACATCCGAAATTGTTCTTGTCAATAACAGTTATGCGGTGAAACTATTCGGGCGGCGTACAGATGGTTTGTATTTGCAACGATCTGTTTGCGTCGCGATTACGCTGACGCGGGGAGTTCGAGGACGAACCCGTCGGGGTGGTGGAAATCGGGCTTCCCTGCCGGATGCGCCAGCGCCCAATAGGATTTGGTGCCGTCGGTTTCCTCAATGACGGCGGTGAGAGCCAGCCGTCCGGCAGGATTGGCAAGCAGTGGCCCCATATAAAGATCGGCACCGACCGCGATGCTTTCGGCCCAGCGTGCCACGGTGATCTCCGGCTGGCCGATTTCTGCCGGACGCATCCCCTCGCGATACGCATCGAAGCGATAGGCCGCCCATTGCCGCGAAGAGGCCAGATTGATCTCGTCATAGGCAGGGCCGTCACCGTGCCGAAGAAACGCTTCGAAACACGTGGCTTGCCACAGGCCATCCACTCTGGCCGGTTCCCCCCATTCGGGGAATCGGATCGTGTCGATTGCGCCTGCCATCACATACCAAAGGCGGAGTCCGGTCTCGCCAAGCCGCGTGACCTCTACATCCAGTGTGATCGCGGGGTGCGGCATCGCCGGATGCGGAACCAACCGATGCTTTTGCAAACCCCATCTCCATGCTAACCGCGCCGCCACCATGACCGAATACGCATCCGATCTGCTCCGCACCCTCGCCGACCGTGGCTACATCCACCAGGTCACCGACGCCACTGCGCTC
>JBHYGP010000495.1:0-2024 GCA_051858935.1 Sphingomonas sp. | reverse complement strand
TCGAGCGCGTGCTGTGGAACGACCCGGGCACCGGCGTGATGCGCCACGCCGACGCAGGCTATGAGATCGCCAAGACCTGCGCCGGAGAGATGGGTCTGGACCTTCCAGGCATCCTATAAGCCCCTCCCCTTCAGGGGAGGGGTTGGGGTGGGGCAGTCAAGCCTCGCAGAGCCCGACTCAACAAATTCCTCCCCGGCAAGGGGAGGGGGACCGCCGAAGGCAGTGGAGGGCCGCCGCGCAGACGGCGGTGACGCTCGACGCAAGGTCCGCCCCCTCACCCTTCGTCACCCCGGACTTGTTCCGGGGTCCACCAAGCAGCACGCCCCGAGCCCAAAGCCTCTTGCCCCACGCATGCCGATGGGTGGATCCCGGAACAAGTCCGGGATGACAAACCTGAAGCGGAGCAACCGGTTGTGCGGCTTTGCCAAATGGTGAAGAACCGTGCCCGATGCACGTCACAATCCTCGAAGGCTTCACGCCAATCGGCACTGCGTATCTTGACGCGCTCGACCCACCGATGGGCGTCGCAATGGGAAAGTTCGAGCCAACCTCCGCCTATGTCGTCGATCGCCACGCGAATGTGGTCGATGGCGACTATATCGCAGACCGCAGCGAGATTTTGCGAGTGGAGGGTCCTGACGGTGTCCGCCTAATGAGCGGTGCGATAGCAATCCATGATTATGGGTCGGAGCTTGGCGAGCAAGAGCTCCACCTTCTCGGCATTTATGAGCCGCCGTACGAAACGCTTTTTGGTGAGAACCCGGATTTCAAAGCCTATTGGGGCACGGACTAAACCAGCCGCCCCCGCCAATTCGCCACATGCGCTCCGGCCAGCAACAAACTCCCCGCCACGGTGACGCCCGTTTCCACCGCGACCCACTCCTCGAACGCCAGCCCCGCCGCCAGCAGCACCAGCCCCGCCGCCCCAACAAACAACGGCGTGAGCCCGCGATGCCGCCGCCAGCCCTCACCCAGCGCAACCGCGCTGACCGGCAGCGCGAAGGCCAGCACCGCAAGGTGAAACCCCTCGCCCAGATCGAGCCGCGCCGCCAGCGCGGGCAATGCGGCAATCACGATCGGCAGCGCCAGGCAGTGGATCAGGCATATCACGGACGCGCCCACTGCCAACCCGTCGAACCAACTCACCAACCGCGCCCGCATCGCATACTCCTGTACAAGCGGCGCAGATGATACTTCATATCATTGATTGCAAGGGCCGAAGGCCGATCATGCAGCGCTTCGTGCAAACTTCCGTCACCCGCCCGCGAGCGCCGGCGCCTCAGGCGGCAGCGCAGCATTGCGCCAGCGCGCGACCGGCACCGTCGTTACCGCCCCCTCCACAGACTTCCGCCGCTGAATCAGCGTCGCACCCTGCTGAACCGTGTCGCCGATCTTCGCGCGCACCCGCACCCAATAGGTGTTCGAGCTGAACGCCGTCCCCGGCGGCTGGCTGACCTTGATGTCGGACAGGTCGCGGAGCGTAATCTGCCCGTTGCGCTTGCGGATCGCGACGATCCGCTGCGCCGCGACCGGATCGCCGATCAGGAACGCGAGCAATTCCTCATCCGCTGCATTCAGATTGATCGTCGTCTTGCCCGGCAGCGCGGTCACCATCCGCTCCAGTCGCGCAATCGCCGCCGGGTCGGCACCGGGGATCAGCCGGATCGGGCGGATGTCGCTGACCGGCCCTTGCGTGCGGATATAGGCAATCGCCTCGACCGTCTGCTGCTCGTCCAGCCCGGCGATCCGCGCCAGTTTCTGGAACAGGATCACCGGCACCGCGTCGCCGCTGCGCAGCATGTTGACGTTGAACCGCCCCTCCGCGTCGCTGACCGCCAGGTCGAAGGTGCCTCCATCGATCGTCGCGCCATTCGCCCCGATCGACGCCCAGTCCTCGCCCGCATGGTCCACCTGCGGCGCGGCCAGTGCGTCACGCTGAAGCGCGGCAAGCGCCGACAGCTCGCCCCCACGCACGATCGCCGCCGCCCGCGCCGCCTCGCGACTGCGCAGCGCCCGGTCGAGCG
>JBHYGP010000494.1:0-2031 GCA_051858935.1 Sphingomonas sp. | reverse complement strand
TCGTCCCCCCGCCCTTCACCCTGACGATGATGGGCGACATCTTCACCGGCCATGGCGTGACCAAGAAATGGGTGCCGCTGTCGCGCATCGACGCCGATATGGCGCGCGCGGCGATCGCCGCCGAAGACAGCAGCTTCTGCTCCCATTCCGGCTTCGACTATGATTCGATGGCCGCCGCGATGCTGCGCAACGCCCAGGGCGGGAAAGTACTGCGCGGCGGGTCGACCATCAGCCAGCAGACCGCGAAGAACGTGTTCCTGTGGCAGGGCGGCGGCTATTTCCGCAAGGGTCTTGAGGCGTGGTTCACCGTCCTGATCGAAACGATCTGGGGCAAGCGCCGGATCATGGAGGTTTATCTGAACGTCGCGGAGACGGGGATCGGCACCTATGGTGCCGAGGCCGGGGCGCGGCGCTATTTCAAGAAGGGCGCTGGAAATCTGACCCGCGCCGAAGCCGCACGCATCGCCGCCGTGCTGCCGCTGCCCAAGAAGCGAGCTGCCACCGCGCCCAAGGGCTTCACCCGCCGCTACGGCAATTCGATCGCGGCGCGCATAGGCGTCGTCCAGCGCGAGGACCTCGACGCCTGCCTGCGCTAGGGTCGCTCGTCGGGCCGCGAAGCTGGAAACGACCCTGGCGAGAGGACATGGCAGATCGCCGAAGTGGCAAACGTCAGACCACTGCCATGCCCTCTCTGCGCCCCTCCTACACGTAAGACGGACGCGCGGGATTATTTCTTTTCGGCGGGAACCGCCTTGTCGATCGCGTCGCCGGCTTTCTCGGCAGTCTCGCCTACGGCCTGCGCCGCTTCGGTGATTGCCGCGTCCTTGCGCGTCTCCGAATTGTTGCTCAGGAAATAGAAGGCACCCACGACTACGATCACCAGAGCGATGATCCCCAGGATCAGCCCGCCGCCGCCACCGCGCCGCTCGATCACCGTCGTGCCGCCACCAGGGTTGCGCTCGGTCACGCGCTCTGCGGTCACGCCATCGGTGCGCTCGACAATCCGTTCTTCAGTCATGTCTCATCTCCCAAAAGGAACATTGGCCGCCCAACGCAGTGAGCGAAACCATTGTTCCCGTTGTGAAATGTTCAGGAATGATCAGAACGGCAGCTTGAACCCCGGCGGCAGCGGAATCCCGCTGGAAAGCTTCGACATTTCCGCCGACGCCGCCGCATCGGCCTTGGCCCGCGCATCGTTGAGCGCGGCGGCGACCAGGTCTTCCAGCATCTGCTTTTCCGACGGCGCCAGCAGCGATTCGTCGATATCGACGCCGATGATCCGGCCCTTGGCGCTCGCCTTGACCTTGACCAGCCCGCCGCCCGACGCGCCCTCGACCTCGATCCCGTCGAGGTTCGCCTGCGCCTTGGTCAGTTCGTTCTGGACGTTCTGCGCCATCGCCATGATGTCTTCGATACTTTTCACCCAAACCTCCTGTTTTCGCGGGTCCAGCCGATCAGTTCGGCCTCTGGAAATGCTTCGAGTGCGGCGGCAACCACGGGCGAGGCCAGCACCGCGTCGCGCTCCGCCGCCTCGCGCTCCGCGCGCTCTTCGTTCAACGTTTTCTGGCCCGGCGCATCGGTCACGCGCAGCGACCAGCGCTTGCCGAGCACGCGCCGCAGCGCGTTTTCGAAATCATGGACCAGATCCGCCGGGATGCCCTGACTGCTGACCTCGACCACCGGCTCCTCCAACCGGATCAGACGGACAAGGTTCCGCACGCGCGCCGCGAGATGCTCCTCATGCGCCGCCGCCAGTCGTTCGACGAGTTCGGCCATCGTGCGCGGCGCGGGTGCCTCGGCTGGGGCAGCGGGCGTCGCAGCCGGAGCCGGCCCGCCCATCGGCGCACCCTCGGCGATCTTGCGCGCCAGCTCGCCCGGATCGGGTAGGGTCGATGCGTGGATCACCCGCAGCAGCGCCATCTCGCACGCCTCGATCGGCAGTGCGGCGCGGATCACCTCGTCATGGCCCTTCAGCAGCAGCTGCCAGAGCCGATGCAGCGCCGGAAAGCCGAGCTTCCCCGCCCATTCGCC
>JBHYGP010000493.1:0-2051 GCA_051858935.1 Sphingomonas sp. | reverse complement strand
GCCCGCGCCGCGCGTCCCAGGTCCAGGCCGGGCCGCCGAACACCGACTGCCAGTTGGTCGGCGGCGACCCGTCCGCCTTGGCATCGGCCCAGACATACCAGTCGGCGCGGGGGTTATCGCGGCTCGCGCGGCTTTCCTTGAACCAGGCATGCTGGTCGGACGTGTGCGAATAGACCTGATCGATAATAACCTTCAGCCCCAGCGCATGCGCACGGTCGATCAGCGCGTCGAAATCGGCAAGCGTGCCGAAAATCGGGTCGACATCGCAATAATCGGCGATGTCATAGCCAAAGTCGCGCATCGGCGAGGTGAAGAAGGGCGACAGCCAGATCGCATCGACCCCGAGGCCCGCGACATGATCGAGCCGCGCGGTGATGCCGGGCAGATCGCCGATCCCGTCGCCGTTTGAGTCGGCAAAGCTGCGCGGATAGATCTGGTAGATGACCGCGCCGCGCCACCAGTCCTGTTGCGCTTCCGTCATCGTCATAGGGGCGGCCTGATTCACTTGGCGGCTCCCGTGGCGGCGCAGGCGACATAGCCGAACGCAGGCAGCGTCACGGTCAGGCTGCCCGGCGCCACAGCGCTGGCGGGACAGTTGCCGACGATCGACGTGAAGTGCGTCGAAGCGACGCCAATCTCGACATTGCGTGTGATCGGCTTGTCGCTCGTATTGAACGCCACGACCACCTCTCCACCCGTGGCGGGATCGAACCGCGACACCGCGAACAGGCCCGGCGTCTCGTCATAGTTGCGCGTCACCTGCCGCCCGCTGCTCAGCGCGGGGTTCGCCTTGCGTGCCGCCGACAGCTTGGAGATTTCGACATACAGCGGGTGCCCCATGTCGAAGTTCGACTCCGCCGTGGTCTTGCGCGTGCCGATCAGCTTGTTGTCGTTGTACACCGCGACCTTGCTCGGGAACATGTCCTCGCGCGCGTCCTGGTCGTTGCCGTCGCCGATGAAGCCCTGCTCGTCGCCCGAATAGACGGTCGGCACCCCGCGCAACAGCAACAGCATGGCATGGCCCAGTTTCACCCGCGCCAGCAGCTCGGCATCGTCCGCCTTCGAAAATGCCTTGCGCACATCGGTCGAGAAGCGGCCATGATCGTGGTTGGAGATGAAGGTCGGCAGCTGCAGCGCGGTCTTCGCCCCGCCCTCGTACAGCGCGTCGCGGTCGAACAGCGCGGCGAGCGTGTCGGTGCCCTTGCTCCCCGCCACCGTCGCCTGCACCGCCGCGCGGAACCCGAAATCGAGGACGCTGGGAAGCTGGTGAACGCGGGTGTGCAGCGCCAGATCGCCGGCATCGCCCTCATTCGCGACTTCGCCGAAGATGTGGAAATTGGGGATGCCCTTCGCCGCCGCGCGCGCTTCCATCTCCGAAACGAATGCCTGCCAGAATTCCGGGTTCACATGCCGCGCGGTATCGATGCGGAACCCGTCGATGCCGAACTGGTCGATCCAGCCGCCATAAATGTCGATGAACCCGTCAACCACGCGCGGATTCTCGGTCATCAGATCGTCCAGCCCGACGAAATCGCCCATGGTCGAGCTTTCGTTGCGGAACGTCGTGTTGCCGCGATTATGGTAGTAAATAGGGTCGTTGAGCCACGCCGGCACCTTCACCGACTTCTCCGCCTCTGGCACGAACGGCGTATAGGCGTAGTTCGGATCGGTCAGCATCGTGAAATTCTCCGCCGTGCCAATGCCGTCACCGGCAAAGCCCGGATTGATGGCCTTGCCGGTGACGACCCCCTTGCGCTGGTACGGATAGTCGGCGCGGCTTCGATATTCGCAGGCGCTCTCCGGGCACTCGCGATACTGGATCACGTCGGCGGTGTGGTTGGTGATGATGTCGAGATAGACCTTGATCCCGCGTGCATGTGCCGCATCGACAAATGCCTTCATCTCCGCATTCGTGCCGAAATGCGGATCGACCTGGGTGAAGTCGGTGATCCAGTATCCGTGATAGCCGGCGCTTTCCTGCCCCGGCCCGCCCTGCACGGGCTTGTTCTTGTAGATCGGCCCCAGCCAGATCGCGGTCGCGCCGAGCCCCT
>JBHYGP010000492.1:0-2052 GCA_051858935.1 Sphingomonas sp. | reverse complement strand
CGATGGTCACCTCGTCATCGACCAGCAGGGCAGGGTCGACCTGCGGCCATTCGGCGTCGGCGATCAGGCCGTCATTGCCCATCGCGGCCCAGGCTTCTTCGGCGAGATGCGGCACCATCGGCGCGGCGACCAGGATCGCGGTGCGGATCGCATTGGCGCGCGACGCGCTGGGTGCGGCCTTTTCGAGCGCGTTGACCAACCCATAGAGCTTGGCCACCGCCTTGTTGAACTGCAGCCCCTCGATATCCGCGGCGACGCCGGCGATGGTCTGATGCAGCACGCGGTCGAGGCTCTTGTCCTCCCCGGTCCAGTCTTCCAGACCATCGAATAACCGCCACAGCCGCTGGACAAAGCGCCACGCCCCCTCGATCCCGTTCTCGGTCCACTCCAGATCGCGCTCGGGCGGTGAATCCGACAGCACGAACCACCGCACCGCGTCCGCACCGTACTGGTCCACGATCGGTTCGGGATCGACCGTGTTCTTCTTGGACTTGGACATCTTCTCGATGCGGCCGACGGTGACGGGTGCGCCGCCTTCGGAGTCAACCAGAACGTCGTTCTTGCGCACCACCTCGCCCGGCGACAGCCAGCGGCCATCGCTGGCCTTGTAGGTCTCGTGCGTCACCATGCCCTGGGTGAACAGCCCCTCGAACGGCTCGGCGATGTCGATCATCCCGATCCGCTTGAGCGCGCGCGTCCAGAAGCGGGCATAGAGCAAATGCAGGATCGCATGCTCGACCCCGCCGATATACTGATTCACCGGCAGCCATTGCTCGGCGACCGCGCGGTCGAACGGTTTGTCGCCCGGCTGGCTGGCGAAGCGGATAAAATACCAGCTCGAATCGACGAAAGTATCGAGCGTATCGGTCTCGCGCCGCGCCGGCTTGCCGCATTGCGGGCAATCGACATGCTTCCAGGTCGGGTGGCGGTCGAGCGGGTTGCCGGGGATGTCGAAGCTGACATCCTCGGGCAGCACCACGGGCAACTGCTTCTTGGGCACCGGCACCGCGCCGCAAATCTCGCAATGCACGATCGGGATCGGCGTGCCCCAGTAACGCTGGCGCGACACGCCCCAATCGCGCAGCCGCCACACGGTCGTGCCCTTGCCCCATCCTTCGGATTCAGCACGGCGGATCACCTCACGCTTCGCGTCGGCGACATCCATGCCATTCAGGAAGTGAGAATTCACCAGCGTGCCGGGGCCGGTGTAGCTTTCTTCCTCGACATATTCGCTTTGGGTTTTTTCGCCATCGGAGACGACGCGTCGGATCGGCAGCCCATATTTGGTCGCAAATTCGAAGTCGCGCTGGTCATGCGCCGGCACCCCGAACACCGCGCCGGTGCCATAATCCATCAGCACGAAATTGGCGATATAGACCGGCAATTCCCATGTGGAATCAAAGGGATGCACCGCACGAATGCCGGTGTCGAAGCCCAATTTCTCCTGCGTCTCGATCTCCGCCGCAGTGGTCCCGCCGAGCTTGCACTGCGCGATGAAGTCGGCGACCGCCGGATCCTTGGCGGCAAGCGCCTGCGCGATCGGATGATCCGCCGCAATCGCCACGAAACTCGACCCGAAAATCGTGTCGGGGCGAGTGGTGAACACCTCTACTTCATTGAAATCGCTGGACGAGAGCTTGAAGCGGAACTGCATGCCCTGCGACTTGCCGATCCAGTTTTCCTGCATCAGCCGGACCTTGTCGGGCCATTTGTCGAGGCTCTCGAGGCCGTCGAGGAGCTCGTCGGCAAAGTCGGTGATCTTGAGGAACCACTGGTTGAGCTTCTTCTTCTCGACCAGCGCCCCCGACCGCCAGCCGCGGCCGTCAATCACCTGCTCGTTGGCGAGCACGGTCATGTCGATCGGGTCCCAGTTGACTGTCGATTCCTTGCGGTAAACCAATCCGTTAGCGAACAGATCGAGGAACAGTGCCTGCTCGTGGCCGTAATAGTCCGGCTCGCACGTGGCCAGCTCGCGACCCCAGTCGATGGCCAGGCCAAGGCGCTTCAGCTGCGCGCGCATCGACGCGATATTGTCGCGCGTCCAGCCGCCGG